>NZ_JBHXTO010000200.1:0-12300 GCF_042677425.1 Streptomyces sp. NPDC127119
CCCCTGAGAGGCTCAGGGGCGCGGGGAACTGCGCGAACGGGGGCGAGGGGGCGAAGCCCCCATGCGTGGACGGGAACGGGTAGGGGCGGCGGGGGCGAGAATCCCGCCCCGGCCACCCCGCCACCCCGCCAGAGGATCAGACGTACTTCTTCAGCTCGTGCCGCGCCAGCGACCGCTGATGCACCTCGTCCGGCCCGTCGGCCAGCTTCAGCGTCCGGGCCCCCGCCCACAGCTCGGCCAGCGGGAAGTCCTGACTCACACCCCCCGCACCGTGCAACTGAATCGCCTTGTCGATGATGTCGACCACCGTCCGAGGCGTAGCGATCTTGATCGCCTGGATCTCCGTGTGCGCCCCCTTGTTGCCCACGGTGTCCATCATCCACGCGGTCTTCAGCACCAGCAGCCGAAGCTGCTCGACGGCGACCCGCGCGTCCGCGATCCAGTTGTGCACGACCCCCTGCTGGGCCAGCGACTTGCCGAACGCCTCACGGGAGACCGCCCGCCGGCACATCAGCTCGATCGCGCGCTCGGCCATGCCGATCAGCCGCATGCAGTGGTGGATGCGGCCGGGCCCGAGCCGCGCCTGCGCGATGGCGAAACCGCCGCCCTCCTCGCCGATGAGGTTGGCGACCGGGACGCGCGCCCCGTGGAAGACGACCTCGGCGTGCCCGCCGTGGGAGTGGTCCTCGTAGCCGTACACCTGCATCGCGCGCTTCACCTCGACGCCCGGGGTGTCGCGCGGCACCAGGATCATCGACTGCTGGCGGCGGATGTCGGAGCCCTGGGGGTCCGTCTTGCCCATCACGATGAAGATCTTGCAGTCGGGGTTCATGGCCCCGGAGATGTACCACTTGCGGCCGGTGACGACGTACTCGTCGCCGCCGTCCGCGCCGCCACCGGAGGTCCGCTCGATCAGCGTGGTGATGTTGGTGGCGTCCGAGGAGGCCACCTCCGGCTCGGTCATCGCGAACGCCGACCGGATCTCACCGGCGAGCAGCGGCTCCAGCCACTGCTTGCGCTGCTGCTCGTCGCCGAACTGGCTGAGCACCTCCATGTTGCCGGTGTCGGGCGCCGCGCAGTTCAGCGCGGTGGGCGCCAACTGCGGGGAACGGCCGGTGATCTCGGCGAGCGGCGCGTACTGGAGGTTCGTCAGCCCGGCCCCGTACTCGGAGTCCGGCAGGAAGAGGTTCCAGAGTCCCTGGCGGCGGGCCTCGGCCTTCAACTCCTCGACCACGGCCGGGGTGTCCCACGGAGAGGCCAGCAACTGGCGCTGCTCGTGGGCGACTTCCTCGGCCGGATAGACGTACTCGTCCATGAAGGCGAGCAGCTTGGCCCGCAGTTCCTCGGTGCGTGCGTCGAACGCGAAGTCCATGATGCGGTCAGCCTTCCTGAAGGGTGGTCAGGCCGTGCTCGATGAACACGGGCACCAGGTCGCCGATTCGGTCGAAGCCCGCGCCGACGGTCTGGCCGAGCGTGTAGCGGTAGTGGATGCCCTCCAGGATCACGGCGAGCTTGAACCACGCGAACGCCGTGTACCAGGAGACGGCGGACACGTCGCGCCCCGAGCGCGCGGCGTACCGCTCGATCAGCTCGGCCGGTGACGGGTGCCCGGCGGCCGTCGCGGTCGTGGAGACGGGGGAGTCGGCAAGCCCCAGCGGCATGCTGTACATGACCAGCAGGCCCAGGTCGGTGAGCGGGTCGCCCAGCGTGGACATCTCCCAGTCGAGGATCGCCCTGATCCGGTCGTCCTCGCCGATCAGCACGTTGTCGAGGCGGTAGTCGCCGTGCACGACCGTGGCGGTGGGGGAGTGCGGCAGCTCGCGCCCGAGAGCGGCGTGCAGTTCGTCGATCCCGGCCAGCTCGCGGTTGCGCGAGGCGTCCAACTGCTTCCCCCAGCGCCGCAGTTGCCGGTCGAGGAAGCCCTCGGGCCGGCCGAAGTCGGCGAGGCCCACCTCGGCGGGGTCCACGGCGTGCAGTTCGACCAGGGTGTCGACGAGGCCGAGGACCGCGCCGCGCGTGCGCTCCGGGCCGAGCGGAGCGAGCTGTTCGGCGGTCCGGTAGGGCGTGCCCTCGACGAAGTCCATGACGTAGAAGGGCGCGCCCAGCACCTCGACGTCCTCGCACAGCAGCAGTGTCCGCGGCACGGGTACGGCGGTCGGGTGCAGCGCGCTGATCACCCGGTGCTCGCGCTTCATGTCGTGCGCGGTGGCCAGTACGTGCCCGAGCGGCGGCCGGCGCACGACCCACCTGGAGGTGCCGTCCGTGACCGCGTACGTGAGGTTCGACCGTCCGCCCTCGATCAGCCGGCCGGTCAGCGGGCCGTCGACCAGTCCGGGCCGCTCGCTGTCGAGCAGTCCGCGCAGCCGGTCGAGATCGAGACCTGGCGGGTGGTCTGGACTCATCGTGTTTCCTCCGTAGGCGGGGATCAGGGCTCCCCCACATGATGCCGACCGGTCGGTATGCCGTCCAGTGGGCAAACGAAACGTGACCGGCGTCTCGGCCACGAGAGACCATGAAAGACCATGGGAAACCCCCGGGCCGTCACCTGCGGCCCGGGGGTTCCGGGATCTCCGTGGGGCTGTCGGGCCCCGTGCCGCTCAACGGCCTAGTGGTCGTCCCAGTGCCCCTCGTGACGGGCGTGGCGGTGACCGTCATGAACGTAGTCGACGTGGTCGCCGTGCGGCACCGCCGGGTGTCCGCAGTCGTCGCCGTGCTCATGGCCGTGCCCGGCGTGCGAGACATGCCCGGCCGGCTCGCACTCGTCCCAGTGCTCCGCGTGCCTGCGGTGCAGGTGCCCGTCGTGCGCGTAGTCGACGTGGTCACCGTGCGGCACCTCGGCGTGCCCGCAGTCCGGACCGTGGGCGTGCTGGTGGGAGGGGTGCTCGTGGTGAAGGGTGGTGGTCATGGTGCTCGCTCGCCTTCGAGGTGTGGAGTCCGACGTCGGCCAGGCTAGTCACACGAAACGCAATATATCCGCCCAAAACGGCGCGGATCGACCCTGGATTCCCTGGAGCCTCGGAGGATTCCCTGGATCCTCGGAGGGTGAGGGCTAGAAGACCAGCGCCGCCGCGCAGACGGCCAGCGCGATCGCGCACAGGGCGGCGGCGCTCGCGTGCCTCGGGGTGAACGCCTCCGGGGGCACGCTTTCGGACAGGGCGCGGATCCGCCGGTGCGCCACGGCGAGGAACCCCAGCCACAGCGCACAGCACAGCGCGCACACGAGCAGCGCGGTCACGCCCGGTCCGTCGCGCAGTGCCGACTTCCCGGCGAGTACGGCGGCCACGGTCGCCGCGAGGGTCGTCCGCCGCCAGGCCAGCCGGGTGCGTTCCGGCTGAAGCCCCGGATCCCGGCCCCTGGGGGCGCCGGAAGCCGCCGTCACGACTCCCACCCCGCCAGTACGACCACCACCATCGCGATGGCCACCAGGGCGACGCCGATGCTCAGCAGGGCCGGAAAACGGGACACCGGCAGGTCCTCGCCCCTGCGCATCGCCCGCTCGCAGCGGACCCAGTGGTTCACCGACCGCAGCGCGCACAGCACTCCGGCGGCCAGCAGCCCCAGCGCCAGTCCGGCCCGCCACTCCCAGCGCAGATCCGGCAGGAACTGATCCACCGCGAAGCCGCCGCCGATCAGGGCGAGCGAGGTCCGCAGCCACGCCAGGAACGTCCGCTCGTTCGCCAACGAGAACCGGTAGTCGGGGGTGACCCCTTCTTCCTCGATCCGCGCAGGCACGAACCACAACCGGACGTTCCGCACAAATTCGATCACACCATCGACCCTACCGGCCGCCACCCACGGCGCCGCAGGCCCGCCGCCCTCAAGGGGCGCGGGGAACGGCGCAATCTTTTGTCTTTCAGGGGCGCGGGGAACGGCGCAGTCTTGTCGCTTTTAAGGGGCGCGGGGAACTGCGCGACCAGCCCCCACCGGCCCGCACAGGCGAACGCACCTCAGCCCACCCCCGCCTCCCGAAACGCCCGCAGCCGCGAGTACGCGGCGAGCCCGTCCGGCACGAACTCCCACACCCCCACCCGCTCCTCCACCTCCCCCTCGGAGAGGAACGCGTGCCAGGCAACCTCCTCCACCTGAGGCCGCACAGCCACCTCGCACCGCACCTCGTACACGGCCGACCACCAGCTCTTCCCGGCCCCGTCCTCGTAGAGGAACTTGAACAGGAAGGTCGGCCGGGCCAGCCCGGTCACCCCCAGTTCCTCCTCGGCCTCCCGCAGAGCGGCCTCGTCGTAGCTTTCGCCCGCCCCCACCACCCCGCCGACGAACATGTCGTACAGGGAGGGAAACACCAGCTTGGTCGACGTGCGCCGGTGCACGAACAGGCGCCCCTGCGCGTCTCTGACCTCGATGAACGCGCATCGATGCCGCATCCCGCGCGCGTACACGTCCCCGCGCCGGGCCCGGCCCACCACCTCGTCGTGCTCGTCGACGACGTCGAGAATCTCGTCAGCGGAACTCATCCGCCCATCAAAGCAGCCCGCGGCCGGCCCGCAGGCGGCCCTCCCCGGCCGGTGAGGGATCAGCGCGGCTGCAGATCCCGCAGCCGCTCCTTGAGCGCCACCCCGTTCGGCATCGCGGGATGCAGCCCCAGCAGGACGACCCCCACCACGATCCCGGCGAGTCCGGCGGCCTCCCAGGCCAGCGCCCCGGTGTCGGCCCGCAGCCGGTCCCCGAGGAAGCCCACCCCGCACACGATCCCGGCGAGCGGCTGCGCGGCGGTGAGCGCGGGCAGCGACATCCGCAGCGGCGCGGTCTCGAAGGCGCTCTGGACGAGCACGAGCCCGGTGATCCCGAGGGCGACGACCGCGTACAGCTGCCAGCCGGTGGCGAGCGCGACCCAGCCGCCGTCGGAGAAGCGCTGGCCGCTCACCCGTGTGAGCGCGTCCTGCACCCCGTACAGCAGCCCCGCCGCCACGCCGAGCGCAGGACCCGAGCTGAGCCGGGACCGTTTGGCGTACGCGGTGAGCAGCAGCGCGAGGCCCACCATCACGCCGATGATCAGCCAGTGCCGTACCGGGTCGGAGATCGCGTCGCCGCCCCGCGGCTGCCCGGCCACGATGAAGGCCGTCACCCCGCCGGCCAGCAGCAGGAGACCGCCCCAGCCCTGCCGGCCGAGCGGCTGACGGGTCTGGCGGCGGGACAGGACGAGGGCGAAGAGCAGATTCGTGGCGAGGAGCGGCTCGACGAGGGACACCTCGCCGTGCGCCAGCGCGATCGCACCGAGCACCATGCCCACGGCCATGAACCCGATGCCGCCGAGCCAGCGCGGCACCTTCACGAGGTCGAGGAGCAGCCGGGGGGAGAGGAAGTCGCCCAGGGGCGCGTGCGACGCCGCGTTCTGCTGGAGGACGAAACCGACGCCCAGACAGCAGGCCGCGCCGACGGCGAGGACGAGAACCAGAACCGACACGCTGCGTACCTCAAGACTTCGGACGGTGGCGGGGCGAGGTGTGGTTGCGATCGACTGTAGCCCGAGTACCCGCGACCCGGCAGTTGACTGGGTCACTCCGTTGCCCAAGGATCTGACCGATCGGTAACGACCGGTCGGTAACAAGCCCCAGGAGGACCCGCCCATGGCGTACGACGCAGATGTGATCGTGATCGGAGCGGGGCTCGCCGGGCTCGCGGCGACCGCGGAACTCGTCGACGCGGGGCGCAAGGTCATCCTCCTCGACCAGGAGCCCGAGCAGTCGATCGGCGGCCAGGCGCACTGGTCGTTCGGCGGCCTGTTCTTCGTGGACTCGCCCGAACAGCGCCGGATGCGTATCAAGGACAGCCGCGCGCTGGCCCTCCAGGACTGGATGGGCACCGCCGCCTTCGACCGTCCGGAGGACCACTGGCCCCGCAAGTGGGCCGAGGCGTACGTCGACTTCGCGGCCGGTGAGAAGCGGAGCTGGCTGCACAAGCAGGGCGTGCGCTGGTTCCCGGTGGTCAGCTGGGCGGAGCGCGGCGGCTACGACGCGAACGGCCACGGCAACTCCGTGCCGCGTTTCCACATCACCTGGGGTACGGGCCCCGGTGTCGTCGCCCCCTTCGAGCGGCGGGTCCGCGAGGGCGTGGCGCGCGGCCTCGTACAGCTGAGGTTCCGCCACCGCGTGACGGGTCTTTCGCGCAGCGCGGGCGCGGTCGACACGGTGAGCGGCGAGATCCTGGAGCCGTCGGACGTCGAGCGCGGCCGGGCCAGTGGCCGCACGGTCACCGGCGCCTTCGAGCTGCGGGCCCAGGCGGTGATCGTCACCTCGGGCGGCATCGGCGGCAACCACGAACTCGTGCGCGCCAACTGGCCGGAGCGCCTCGGCGCCCCGCCCGAGCGGATGATCTCCGGGGTGCCCGCGCACGTGGACGGCCGGATGCTCGGTGTCGCGGAGGACGCGGGCGCGCACTTCATCAACCGCGACCGCATGTGGCACTACACCGAGGGCATCCAGAACTGGAATCCCATCTGGGACAAGCACGGCATCCGTATCCTGCCCGGCCCGTCCTCGCTGTGGCTGGACGCCCGCGGCAACCGGCTGCCCGTACCGCTGTTCCCGGGCTTCGACACGCTCGGCACGCTGGAGCACATCATGGGCACGGGCTACGACTACACGTGGTTCGTGCTCGACCAGAAGATCATCGGCAAGGAGTTCGCGCTCTCCGGCTCCGAGCAGAACCCCGACTTCACCGGCAAGTCCGTCAAGGGCGTCTTCCAGCGGGCCCGCGCCGATGTGCCGGGGCCGGTGCAGGCGTTCATGGACAAGGGCGCCGACTTCGTCGTCGAGAAGGACCTCCCCGCACTCGTCCGCGGGATGAACGCGCTCACCAAGGAGCCGCTCATCGACGAGGCGGAGCTGCGCCGCGTGATCACCGCGCGCGACCGCGAGATCGCCAACCCCTTCACCAAGGACCTCCAGGTGACGGCCGTCCGCGGCTCCCGCGCCTACCTCGGCGACCGGCTGACCCGTACGGCGACCCCGCACCGCATCCTCGACCCCAAGGCCGGCCCGCTCGTCGCCGTCCGCCTCAACATCCTCACCCGCAAGACGCTCGGCGGCCTGGAGACCGACCTCTCGTCCCAGGTGCTGACCGAGGGCGGCGACCCGCTGTCCGGGGTGTACGCGGCAGGGGAGGCGGCCGGTTTCGGGGGCGGCGGAGTGCACGGCTACCGGGCCCTCGAAGGGACGTTCCTGGGCGGCTGCCTGTTCTCCGGGCGTACGGCGGGACGGGCCGCGGCGAAGGCCGTCGACTGAGGGTGAGGCTCAACTCGCTCCGCCCGGCGCCAGGTTGACGCGTGTCAGCGACAGGCGGGCCTCGGCCTCGACATCCGGCCACACCGGACCTGAATGCCCGCGTCGTGCGGGGGAGTTCCGCGGTGCCGTCGCCGACGACAAGCCGGTCGGTGACCCGACCGCGCCCGTACTGCACCTCTTCACCTGGATGGGCAACGTCGGCGCGCTCGGCAACGAGGCGTTCCAGCTGGACAAGGCGGCGGAGTCCGACGCCTGACCGCCCGCTCCTGAGAAACACGTAAGAAGTCATTACGGAACGCTGACGGGCACCCCTGGCCGCTGGCTTCTGGCGGCCGAGGGTGCTCGAATCGGTGTGTGAAACCGGAACCTTCGTCAGTGGCCGCGGGAGACCCCGGACCGGGAGACCCCGCATCGGGCGGTCCCGAGGAGGGTGGCGCCCCGGTGGGGCGCCGGCTCATGCTCGGGATGCTCGGACTCGGCGCCCTCGGCGTGGTCACCGCGCCCACCCTCCAGCGCGGCCTGGAGTCCTTCCTCGGCAGCGCCGCCGACAAGGACCCCACCGGTCTGACCGGCCTGCTCCCCAACGGCGGCGGCTTCCGCTACTACTCCGTCACCTCCTCCGTCCCGCACAAGGACGAGGACTCGTACCGCCTGAAGATCGACGGCCTGGTCGACCACCCCGGCACGTACACCCTGTCCGACCTGCGTGCCCTGCCGCAGACGCGGATGGTCCGTGACGTCCAGTGCGTCACGGGCTGGCGGGTGCCCGACACCCCCTTCGAAGGGGTACGCCTGTCCCGGCTGCTGGACGCCGCGGGGGTGCGCCCTTCGGCCGGGGCAGTGCGCTTCACCTGCTTCGACGGGGCGTACTCGGAGAGCCTGACGCTGGACCAGGCCCGCCGCGCCGACGTCCTGGTGGCCCTGCGTATGCAGGACAAGGACATCAACCACGCCCACGGCGGTCCCGTCCGCCTCTACGTGGCCCCCATGTACTTCTACAAGTCGGCGAAGTGGCTCTCCGGCATCACCGTCACCTCGGACGTCCGCCCCGGCTACTGGGAAGAGCGGGGTTACGACGTGGACGCGTGGGTCGGCCGGTCGAACGGACGTGACGATGAGACCACCTGAGACCGGCGCCCCGAAGGCAGCGGAAGTCGCAGCGGAAGCCGGATCGGAGACGGCATCGAGGACCGGATCGGAGGCCGGGGAGCGGTTCGCGGGTGCGCTGCGGGTACGCCGCTTCACGCCCGCCGAACGCTGGGTCCACCGGACCACGGCCCTCCTCATGGGGCTGTGCGTGCTGACCGCGGGCTGCCTCTACCTGCCCCAGCTCGCCGAACTCGTCGGCCGCCGCGAACTGGTCGTGCGCGTGCACGAGTGGTCCGGGCTGCTGCTCCCCGTGCCCGTCCTCGCCGGGCTCGCCTCGCGCGCCTTCCGGGCGGACCTGCGGCTCCTCAACCGCTTCGGGCCGCACGACAAGGTCTGGCTGCGCTCCGCCCTGCGCCGCGACGACCGGCCGGAGTCCCGGCCGGCCGGGAAGTTCAACGCGGGGCAGAAGACGTACGCCGCGTGGATCGCCGGGGCCGTCCTGGTCATGGTCGGCACGGGGCTGCTGATGTGGTTCACGCACCTCGCCCCGCTGGTCTGGCGCACGAGCGCGACCTTCGTCCACGACTGGCTCGCGCTGACCATCGGACTCGTCCTCGCGGGGCACATCGGGATGGCCCTCGCCCGCCCGGAGTCCCGGCGGGGCCTGCGGACGGGCTCGGTCAGCCGGGAGTGGGCCGAGCGGGAGCATCCGCTCTGGCGGCCGTGATCGCCGGGTCGGCTTCCTAGGCCCTGTCGTCAAATTCCCGCCTGCCGGCCGACGCCTGGCACGCCCCCCCAGCCTGCGGCCGGGGGGGACCCCCAGAGCACGCACCTGACGCCGCCCGGCCGCCCTCCGGGCGACGACGGGAATTGCTCAGACAGGCCCTAGCCCAGCGCCCCTGCCAGGAGCCTGGCCGCCCCGGCGACGAGTGGTTCGTCCATCGGGGCGTCCGGGTCGGACTTGGTCGACAGGACCGACAGCACGACCGGCGCCCCGTCCGGCGTCCAGGCGATACCCACGTCATTGGTCGTGCCGTACTTGCCCGTGCCCGTCTTGTCACCGAGCGCCCAGTCCGCGGGCAGGCCCGCGCGGAAACGATTCGTGCTGGTGGTGTTCGCCAGCAGCCACTCGGTCAGCTGCCGCCTGTCCCGGGGCACGAGCGCGTCTCCGAGGGCGAGCTTCGCGTACGTCCGCCCGGCGGCGGCGGGGCTGGTGATGTCCGTCGTACGCCACGGCTCGGCCGAGTTCAGCGCGGGCTCAAACCGGTCGAGGCGGGTCGTGGGGTCACCGACCGAGCGGCAGAAGCGGGTGATCGCGGTCGGGCCGCCCAGTTCGCGAAGCAGCAGGTTCGCCGCGGCGTTGTCGCTGTGGGCCATGGCCGCGTGGCACAGCGCGGCGACGGTCATGCCGTTGGCGAGGTTCTCCGGGCGGCCCGTCACGGGGGAGCCCCCCGCGTCCGTGAGGTCCTGCGCGGTGTACCGGATCAGCAGGTTCAGGAACTCGCCGCGCCGGTCCAGGTCCCGCAGGACGGCCGCGGCGGCGAGGGTCTTGAAGACCGAACACATCGGGAAGGTCTCGTCCGCGCGGTACCGCACGGTTCTGCCCGTGACCGTGTTGTGGGCGTAGACGCCGAGGCGGGCGTTGTGGGTGCGCTCCAGCTCTGCGAGGGCTCTGACGACGCGGGGTGTGCCGGCCGTGGCCGTGGCGGCGGTGGCCGGGGTCGTGGTGGTCGACAGGACGGTGGTCGCGGTTGCGGCTGCGGTTGCGCCCAGGGCGAGTGCGGTTCGGCGGCTGGGGTGGGGGATTGAGCGTTTCAAGGTGGCTCTCTCTTCCGCTGCGAGCGTGATCACTTGCGTGAAGGGAGACTTCTGGGGGGCTCGTGTGGTTCCTGGGGTGACTGGAAGTGGCGCGTTGTGGGTGGCTGGTCGCGCAGTTCCCCGCGCCCCTGAAGACGAAAGACTGCGCCGTTCCCCGCGCCCCTGAAGGGCGAAAGGCAAAAGACTGCGCCGTTCCCCGCGGCCCCAGAGGCTGCGCCGTTCCCCGCGGCCCCTAGGGGGCTTGGCCCTCGGGGGTGAAGTCCAGCAGGACCTTGCAGGACTTTGCTCTGTCTGCCGCCAGGGTGAAGGCCGATGTCGCTTCGGGGAGCGGGATCACCGCGCTGATCAAGTCGTCGAAGCGTGGCTCGGTCGCCAGGAGCGTGAGTGCCGCGTCGAACTCCTCGTCGAAGCGGAACGCGCCCCTGAGGTCGATCTCCCGGCTGACCAGCAGGTTGCCGGGGAAGCCGCTCAGGCCGGGCGGGAGCATGCCGAGCTGGACCACGACCCCGCCGCGTCGCACGAGGCGCAGGCAGGTCTCCAGGCCGGCCGCGACCCCGGACGCCTCGACCGCCGCGTCCACCTCGGACGGCCGGTCGGGAGAGGCCGGTTCGTCCGCGCGTACGGTGGAGTCGGCGCCCGCGGCCACCGCGTACTCCAGTGCCCGTGGCAGCAGGTCGGTCGCCGTCACGTGCGCGGCCCCCGCCGCCTTCGCCGCCGCGACGACCAGGCAGCCGATGGGGCCGGCCCCGGTCACCAGGACGTGCTTCCCGCGCACGTCGCCCGCCCGGCGCACGGCGTGCAGGGCGACCGACAGCGGTTCGGCCAGGGCGGCCCGGCGCAGCGGAAGATCCGGTGGCAGTGCCCTCAACTGGCCGGCGGGCACGACGACCTGTGCCGCGAATCCGCCCTGTACGTGCGGGGTGCGGGCCGCGCTGCCGAGGTAGCGGGTGTCACGGCACACGTTCCGGCGGCCGGCCGCGCACTCCGGGCACACTCCGCACGGGGTGGCGGGGTGCACGGCCACCGCCGTACCCGGGGCGGGAGCCGCGTCGGCCCCGGCTCCGTACGCGAGGACCGTGCCCACGATCTCGTGGCCGAGGACCATCGGCTCGCGGAGCCGGAAGTCGCCCACCCCGCCGTGCCGCCAGTAGTGGAGATCGGACCCGCACACCCCGCCGTAGCGCACGGCGACGAGTGCCTCGCCGGGGCCGGGGGCGGGAGCGGGGAGTTCGTCCACGCGCAGGTCGCCCTGGCCGTGGATCACGCAACCGAGCATGGGGGACGGTCCCTTCTTGCGGCACTCAGAGGACGCTGGTCATGCCGCCGTCGACGTAGAGGATCTGGCCGCTGACGAAGTCCGCCGCCGGGGAGGCGAGGAACAGCACGCCGCCGACCAGGTCCTCCGTACGGCCCCAGCGTCCTGCCGGGGTCCGGCGGCGGACCCAGGCGCTGAACTCCGGGTCGTCGACCAGGGGTCGGGTGAGTTCGGTCTCGATGTAGCCGGGGCCGAGCCCGTTCACCTGCACCCCGTGCGGGCCCCAGTCGGCGCACATGCCCTTGGTGAGCATCTTCAGCGCGCCCTTGGTGGCGGCGTACGGCGCGATGCCGGGCCGGGCCACCTCGCTCTGCAGGGAGCAGATGTTGACGATCTTGCCGTGGCCGCGCGCGGTCATGCCCCGGGCGGCCTCGCGGCCGACCAGGAACGCGCTGGTCAGGTTGGTGTCGAGGATGCGGTGCCAGTCGGAGTCGGTGAACTCCAGGAGCGGGGAACGCAGTTGCATCCCGGCGTTGTTGACCAGGATGTCCAGCGGGCCCACCCGCTCCTCGACGTCCGCGATCCCGGCGGCCACCGACGGACCGTCGGTCACGTCGAAGGCCGCCGTGTGGACCGCAGTGCCGGGCAGCCGCGCCGCGGCCTCGGCGAGCCGGTCCGGATCGCGGCCGTTCAGCACGACCGTGCAGCCTGCTTCCGCGAGGCCCCGGGCCAGCGCGAGGCCGATGCCCCGGCTGGACCCGGTGACCAGCGCCGTACGGCCGCCGATGTCGAAAAGAGGGTGGGTCATCGCCGTACTGCTCCTTCGTGCGGTGCTTCTCGGGGCCGTACTCCTGTGCCCGGCTAGATCACCAGCGACAGCAGCAGCACCAGGCCTCCGGC
>NZ_JBHXTO010000201.1:0-12007 GCF_042677425.1 Streptomyces sp. NPDC127119
TACACCCTCGTCGCCGCTGGCCGCGTGGCCCCCCCCGCTCCCGAGCTCGCGGCCGCCCCACGGCTGTGCCATGGCTGTCCGGGTCCGGTTCCCGGAGAAGACGGGCCGGCACCTCGGATTCCAGGGTGAACGTCCGGTTCTCACAAGGACGTTGACCAGGCACTCGTCATATGACGGAACGAGTGGTTTGAGCTCCCCGTCCGTGTGAATGCCCTGGTTCCGCGACGGTCGTGCGCCAAGCATGATCTTGATGAGTACACACGACACGAACACTCCGGATTCGACCACCGCAGCCCCGGCCACCTCGGACGTGACCACTTCGGGCCTGCCCGACGCGAACAGCGGGCCGCCGACACGGCGTTCGGTGGTCACGGTGACCGGTGCCACGGTCCTTGCCGCCGGGCTCACCGCGGCCACGGCCGCTCCGGCCACCGCGCTGAGCCCCGCTCTCGCACCCTCGACGGCACCGGCCGCCGTGCCGCCCGGCATCGATCCGGCGGCGTACACCACGGTCGCCCGCGCCATCGTGGTCTTCGACAAGAACGACAAGTCTTTGATCCCGTCCTATCTGAAGGCCATCGAGAGCGGGCTGCCGTCCAGCGGGGCCAAGGCCTCGAAACGGGTCCTGATCGTGGGGGCCGGTCCCGCCGGTCTGCTCGCCGCCGATCTGCTCAACCGCGTGGGCCACGACGTGGTCGTCATCGAGGCCAACGACAACCGCGTCGGCGGCCGGATCAAGACCTTCCGCAAGGGCGGCCACGAGAACGGGGAACAGCCCTTCGCCGACCCCGCCCAGTACGCGGAGGCCGGGGCGATGCGGCTGCCCGAGAGCCACCCGCTCCTCATGGCGCTGATCAAGAAGTTCGACCTGCCGCGCCAGGAGTTCCTGCTGGTGGACGTGGAGGTCGACAACCCGGCCAAGCGGGCCAACCGCACCTGGATGCACATCAACGGCGTCCATATGCGCAAGGCCGAGTACGAGGAGGACCCGGCGAAGATCAACGACACCTTCGGCGTCACGGGCCCCAACCGTACGAGGACCGCCGCCGCCATCCTCGCGGACGCCCTCGAACCGGCACACCTGCTCATCCGCGGCAAGGAGGGACCGGCTCTCGTCGAGGGCTGGGTCAAGGTCCTCAAGCGGTACGGCCACTGGTCCATGTACCGCTACCTCACCGAGGTCGCCGGGCTCGACACCAGGACCATCGACCTCGTCGGCACCGTCCAGAACCTGACCTCAAGGCTCCATCTCTCCTTCCTGCACAGCTTCCTGGGCAGCGCCCTGATCGACCCCAAGACCAAGTTCTGGGAGCTGAAGGGCGGCACCGCGAAGCTCGTCGACGCGCTGTACGCGCCGGTGAAGGGCAAGGTGCGGCTCGACAGGCGTGCCGTACGCATCGAGCGCGGCGGCGGCAAGGTCCGGGTGCACACCGTGTCCGAGGACTGCCAGACCGGCAAGGGGGGCGCCACGGAGGTGTTCGAGGGCGACGAGGTGATCGTCACGGTGCCGTTCTCCGGGCTGCGCCATGTGGCCTTCGACCCGCCGCTGACGTACGGCAAACGCCGGGCCGTCACCGAGCTGCACTACGACGCCGCGACCAAGGTGCTGCTGGAGTTCTCCCAGCGCTGGTGGGAGTTCACCGAGCAGCAGTGGGAGGAGGCACTGAACTCCATCGAGGACGGCCTGTACACCAGGTACAGGAACGGCCAGGTCAGGGACGGCAGACACCTCGGCGCGCACCGGACCGTACGGGACCTGGGGGTGACCGTCCCCGGTGAACTCAAGGAGTGTTTCGGCGCCTTCCGGCCCGCCGTGCTCGACGACCCCGAGGCCGCCCATGTCCGGGGCGGCGGCTCGGTGAGCGACAACGCCAACCGGTTCATGTTCTTCGAGCACGCCCATCCGATGGAGGGCAGTGACGGAGGGATCGTCCTCGCCTCCTACAGCTGGTCCGACGACGCCCTGAAGTGGGACGCGTACGCCGACGAGGAGCGGTATCTGCGGGCGCTCGCCGGGGTGCAGGCGGTCTTCGGGCGGCGCTGCGAGGTGTTCTTCACGACCAAGTGCAAGACTCAGTCGTGGATGCGCGACCACTACGCCTACGGCGAGGCCTCGGTGCTCTTTCCGGGCCAGCACACGGAGTTGTTCCCGGACATCCCCACATCGGAAGGGCCCATCCACTTCGCGGGGTGCCACACGTCCGTCAAGCCCGCCTGGATCGAGGGCGCCCTGGAGTCCGCCGTCAGGACAGCGCTGAAGGTGCATACGGGCTGACGGTGTTCGTCCGGTCGACAGGGCTGACAGGACTGACAGGGCCGATGTGTCGGGGTGTCCTCCCGGCCGGTCGGCCCTGTCGCCGGCTCACGGTGTCAGCTGCGCCTGGACAGCGGGTGCGTACCGCTGAACGACATCGTCGAGCGGTGCCGTGCGCAGTTCGCCGCCCCGCGCGATGCCGTACATCACGCCGAGGCCGAGCAGCATGCCGACGGCGAGTTCGGCGCGCAGTCCGGCGTCGGGGCCGTCGAGGCGCAGGACGAGCCGGTCGCTCACCTGGGTGCGGAAGTTGGCGCGGAGCGTGTCTCCCTGGGTGCCGTGGAGGGGGGCGAAGACGATCCTCAGCAGGGGGTCGGCGCCGCGTTCGCTCTGGCTGACGAGGACGTGGCGGACCATGTGGCGCCCGAGGCCGGCCAGCGGTGCGTCCAGCAGGAGGGCCGCGTCCTCCTCGAAGGACATCACCCGTGCGAAGAGCGTCTCCTTGTTGCCGAAGTACTTCATGATCAGCGGGGGGCTGACACCGGCCCGTTCGGCCACGGCCTTGAGCGTGATGTCCGCGTGGGCGTGGCGCGCGAGGAGATGGCGGGCCGCGCGCAGGATGGCCGCCTTGGTGGCCTCGGCGTCACGGCGGCTCGGACCGCCGCCGTCCGTCGCCGCCGCGGTCCCGGCCACCCCGGCACCCTTCGGCTCCCCGACGGACACCGCGGCGGACTCCTCGACGGACTTCACGGTGGACCTCTCGAAGGATTTCGAGGACTTCGCGGACCTCATGACTCCCCTGCCCCCTCCAGCAGCTTTCCCGCCGCCTGTCCGTCGCGCCGCCGGCGCGACGACCGGCCGGGCTTCTCCCGCCCGGCGCCCCCCGGTATCGCGAGGGCCATCGCGCATCCTGCCAGCGCGACCGCCCCGGCCATCGCGAAGGCCAGCAGATAACCCCGCAGGCTGGGCAGCAGCAAGCCGCCGACCGGGCTGATGTGGTGCACCAGTATGGCGGCCACGGCGGCACTGCACACGGCCTGGCCGATGGTCCGCATCAGCACGTTGACGCCGCTCGCCGAGCCGGTCTGCGCGGCGGGCACCGCGGCCAGGATCAGCGTGGGCAGCGCCGAGTAGGCGAGAGCCGTGCCCGCCGACACGATGGCTCCGCCCAGGATGATCACCCACAGGTCGCGGCTGTCCAGGATGCGTATGCCGTACCCGCACGCGATGACGACGGCCCCCAGGGCGAGCGTCACCCGGGGACCGCGCGACATCGAGATCCGGGCGGAGACCGGTGACAGGAACAGCATGAGCACGCCGTTGGGCAGCAGGCACAGTCCGGCGCCGACGATCGACAGGCCGACTCCGTACCCGGTCTCCGTGGGCGCCTGGACGAGCTGGGCCGTGACCAGGGAGTTGGCGTAGAAGGAGAATCCGACCAGCAGGGCGGTCAGGTGCGGCATCGCCACCCGGGGCCGGGCGGCCAGCCTGAGGTCGACCAGCGGCCGTTCGGCGCGCAGTTGCTGCCACCACCACAGGGCCAGGGTGACCACGAAGCCGGTGAACAGCGCGATCACCGGCAGGCTGCCCCAGCCCCATTCGCCGCCCTGCGAGACCGCCAGCAGCAGACAGACGAGAACCGTGGCCAGGCCGAGCGCCCCGAGTGTGTCGAACCGGCCCGGGTGGCGTACGGCCGACTCGTCCACCGCCCACCAGCCGAGTGCCACGCCCGCCGCGCCCAGCGCGGCCGACACCCAGAACATGGTGTGCCAGTCCGCGTACTGCACGATGAGCGCCGCGAGCGGCAGGCCGAGCGCCGCGCCGATACCGACCGTGGAACTCATGAGGGCGACGGCGGAGACGGTCCGCTCGGGCGGCAGTACGTCACGCAGGATGCTGATCGACAGGGGCACGACGGCCGCGGCGGCCCCCTGGAGCGCCCGCGCCGCGATGAGCACCCTGATGTCCGAGGTCAGCGCGCACAGCACCGACCCGGCGGTCATCAGCGAGAGGGCGAGGAGCAGGACGCGCTTCTTGCCGTACATGTCTCCGGCGCGGCCGAGCACCGGCGTCAGCACCGCGCCCGCGAGGAGCGTCGCGGTGACGGTCCACGACACGACGGCGGCGGTCGATCCGGTCAGCCGCGGCAGGTCGGGGAGCAGCGGTACGACGGCGGTCTGCATCACCGCCATCAGGATGCCGCCGTACGCGAGGACCGGGACCGTCAGACGCGTGCGCAGCTTCTCCAGGGTGGCGGAGCCCCCGGCGCGGGAGGGCTCCCTGGGTATCGGCTCCTGCATGGCACTTCCCCGGGCACGAGACATGGCAAGGTGAACAGCCATTCAACATAGCGGATGAATGGCTGTTCACCAACCCGTTCGGACAGCCGGTGAATGTCCATTCACCGGCTACTCAAGATCCCGGGCCCTAAGAAAGGCCCCGAAGAAAGGGACCGAAGAAATGCGTCTCGTCACGAGGCTTTCGGGCCGGGGGCCGCCGTGCGCGCGGCGTCCAGGTCCTGGATGGTCCCGCCGACCTTCGTGCGCAGTGTTTCCAGCATCTTCGGCTTCGCGCTGATGGCCCACTGCGGGCCGACGAGGTACTTGCCTCCGTACATGGAGGCACTGTCGAGCCAGGTCAGCTTGTACTTCTCGGCGGGGAAGGTGGTGATGAGGTAATCGCCGTCGGCAGTGTCGCAGACGCCTTCGCGCAGTTCGTCCGCGTCGGTCCGGATCTTGACCTTGCAGCCGGTCAGGTCAGCGATCACCTCGACCTTGGCCGGGGCCACCACGCCGGCAGAGGGGGCGGACATCGCGGAGGTCTCCGCCGACTTGTCGTCCGCGCTCTTGTCCGTGCCCCCGCCGCAGGCCGTGGCCAGCGGCAGCAGGGCCAGGCCGCCGACCAGGGCGACGCCGCGCACCGCGCGGGCGACGAGGGGGCGGCCGGTACGTCCTGGCTGTGGCTGCTGTCGCTCCTGTGGCACGTGCCTCTCCGTATCCGCTCCGGTCCCGCGCGAGCGGGCAGGTGTTCCAGAGGGATACGGAGAAGGAGTGCCGGCCGTTCACCGGCCTGGCTCAGCTGTCGGCTCGCTCAGCTGAACGGGTCGAGCGTGATGTACGCCGTCTGCGGGTTGCCGTCGTTGACCAGCGACTCGTGGGCGCCGACGTCGTCGAACGCGAAGCCGTAGGCCTTGCCGTCGGCCATCTGCTCGTGGATCTTCTTGGCGTAGTGGTTGGTCACCGCGTCCTGGTAGAAGCCGGCCGAACCGCTGTCGGGCTGGTTGGAGTTGGTGAGGAGCGTGGAGCGGTTGTAGCCCGCGCACAGGGTGCGGGAGATCGGGCCGCGGACGAGGTCGTTGGGCGCGTCCAGCAGCTTGTAGCAGCCGAAGACGCTGTCCGAGTCCGGCTTCTGGAACGAGGTGACGACCGCGCCGGCGCTGTTGGTGAAGTTCATGACGTTGCCGGAGACCCTGCCGTAGTACTTGGTGCCGGCCTGGTCGGCGAACGGTGTCACCGTCAGCGTGGAGCTCGCGTACTTGGTCCACACCCGGTTGATGTAGTCGTTCATGACGGTGCTCGGCAGGGCGCCGGCCTCGATGCCGTGCCCGGGTGCGAGCGCGCGCAGGACGGTGCCGTCGGAGCGGGTCCTGATGAGGTTGGCCCAGCCGCCGGACTGGCTCCGCAGGGAGTTGAAGAAGGCGTTGTAGCCGCCGGCCTTGAGGTGTCCGGTGGTCTTGACGGTGCCGGCGGCCGTCTTGACGCCGACCGCGTACGGGGCCGAGAACATGTCGACCTGCGTGCTGTTGATCCACAGCCCGCCGTCGTTCAGGGTGTACTCGGTCCAGTTGAAGAGGATGTTCGCGTTCGGGTCGGACGGGTTCTGCACCGCGGGCTGCACGAGACCGCCGGTGGTCAGTTTGAAGACCAGCTTCTGGCCGTACGAGAAGTAGACCCGGCCGGAGAACTTCGGCATGCGGATCGTCTTGGTCTGGCCGTTGGCCGGTCCGGCGATCGAGGCGTCGGGTGCGGGGGTCGGCGGGTTGCCGCCCGCGGGCCAGGCGTGGAAGGTGCCGTTCGCGTCGGCCCACCCCTGCTGGCCGGTCGAGAGCAGGGTGCCGATGACGTAGACGTAGACCTGGTCGCCGCGCCCGGAGCTGTTCTTGAGTTCGAGCGGGATGGTCGTGGGCACGGCGGCCTCGGCGTGGGACACGGGTCCCACGGTCGTGAGTCCCGTGGCGACAGCCGCCGCGGCGACCAGGGGCACCAGCAGTTTTCGCATGGCTAGCACGCTCGTCCTCCTAACAGGTGGAAGCGGACCGTTCGGATCCTCATGAGAGCGCTCTCAGAGTGCTCCCATGAGGCGAACACGTCAAGGTCTAGACCAACATCGACTGGTGCTGGTGCGCCGACCCCGGCGGAACGGGTCCGATGCGTGTGCAGATGCGTGCGGTGCGGATGCGGATACGTCAGCCGCGGGCCATCGCGATGGACCCCGCGAGCCGCTCCCCCGCCTCGTAGATCATGTACGGGACGCCACCGTCGGTACCGAACGACGGGGCGGCGGCACGGCCGTTCTCCGGCGCCGCGCTGCGGGAGTTGTAGAAGATCCCGAGGTGCGTGCGCTTGCTGAAGTCATTGCCGACCTCGGTGATCATCATGTCGCCGCCGCTCGCCTTGTCCTTGTTGTAGACGACGTACGTGCTGTTGTTGCGGTACAGCAGGTGGGGACCGCCGACGTTGACGGCTCCGACGTCCGCGTGCCGGACGAGCGGCTGCTGGTCGAAGGTCCAGTTGCGTCCGTCGGCCGACCAGCCCCAGTGGATGTCACGGTGGTTGGAGGTGTTGTTCAGCATGAAGACCATCACGAAGTGGGCCCCGCGCGAAGGGAGTTCGTGCGGGAAGACCCGGGCGTACGACGTCTCGGTCGTGCCGCTGGGCAACATCGATGTGGACAGGACGACCTTGTCGTAGGTGAAGTTGATGCCGTCCTTGGAGCGGGCCAGGCGGGTCGTCGTGTTCTCCCCGTGGAAGTACATCCACATTTCCTTGGAGGCCTCGATCCACATCACGTGCGCGGACGCGACATGACTGACCTTGTAGTGCGGCTGCCAGTTGTTGGAGACGATCGGGTTGTTCGGGTACTCCGTGAACGGGCCTTCGAGGGAGTCGCCGTACGCCAGGCAGATGCCGCCGGGCGCGTCGTGCGGCCCGTAGTACAGGTAGTACCTGCCCAGCGGGTTGGCGAGCCGGCCGGCCGTGCCCCGGATGCACGGGAAGATGATCTCGCCCGTGGGGTTGTACTTCAGCTGGGACGGGGTGAGCAGGGTGCGGACGTACTTGTAGTCGGGGAATCCGCCGGGTGCGGCGGCCACGGCCGGGGCGGCGGCCCCCTCCGCGGTGAGGGCCGACGCGGCCGGGGCGGTGAGCCCGCCCACGGTCAGGGCGGCGCCGGTGGCGGCACCGGCACGCAGGAACAGACGACGGGCGGGACGCGGCTCATTCATGGTCGACTCCAGGAAGAGAAGCGGAAGTGGTCGGAGATGGGTCAGAGATAGGTGGCGGCGGTGACGCACAGCCCGCCGAGCGCGACGGCCCACACGTACGGCAGGGTGCGCACCATGACCTGCTGCGGGGTGACGCCCGCGTACTGGGCGGCCCACACGGTCTGGGTGCTGGTGGGGTCGGCGACGCCGAAGACCTGGTTGTACGAGGTGGCCATGCCGAGGACGACCGCGGCCGGGTAGATCCCGGTGGAGATGAGGACACCGGCGATACCGGCGCCCAGCCCGAACACGTTCAGCGGCCCCCGGTACAGGCACAGCGGCACGAGCAGCGTGAAGACACCCACGAACAGCACGGCGTTCTGCGGGCTGACCGCCTTCACCAGCGGTTCGAGCGCTTCGACCGCGCCGGGCAGTTTCACCGCGGCCAGCAGGATGCCGATGGCGATGAACAGGGCGATCGGCGGGGCGGCGACCTCGAATCCGCCGTAGAGGGTGCGCAGCAGGCGCTTGTTCATCTCGCGGGGGCGGGTGGTGGTGACCAGCGCGTACAGGACGCCGGCCAACAGCGAGGGGATGATGGCGAGTTCGAAGCCCAGGGCGAGGATCAGCGGCACGGCCGGGGTGAGCAGCGCGTACCAGGGGGCGTCGCCGAGCCGCTGCCGACGGCTGGGTGAACGGGGCTTTTCCTGCACGGACTTGAGGGACCAGGTGTGTTCGACGCCCCGCCGCCGCGACTCGACGAACACGTACAGGACGGCGGCCACCAGGGCGAACGGGAACAGCTTCACCATGAAGCCGCGCACGGTCGGGACGGGCAGTTCCAGGGCGGTGGAGAAGAACTGCCACAGCGGCAGTTCGAAGGGGATGCCGACGGCGATGCCCATGAGGATGGTCCCGGCGGCGGTCACCTTCGGGATACCGACCGCGATCATCGCGGGGATGCCGATGAGGCCCGCGAGCATCGCGGCGGGCGCGGAGCCGGTGACGGTGCCGACGAGCGCGGAGACCGCCAGGACACCGAGTGCCACGACGACCGGGCGATCCCCGCCGAACTCTACGATCTTCCGTACGAGGGTGGCGGCGACCCCCGTCTCCTCCAGGAGCTTGCCGAGCCACGAGCCCAGCACGATCGCGATCATGGTGGCGGCCAGCGCGGGCGCGCCCTCCTGGAGCACGGTGTCGATGACGCTGTTCTCGCCGGTCAGCGGTGCGCCGGCGACGAAGGCGATGACGACGGCGAGGAGGACGAGCGCGAACGCCGTGGGCAGTTTGCGGGTCAGCATGGCGGCGACACCCGCGGCCATGACGAGCAGGATGACGACACCCATGGCTCAGTTCTCTCTTCTTGGCGCGCCGACCGCGGCGGCCAGCGCGGCGGTCAGCAGGAGGGGGCTGCGGCCGAGTCCGCAGACGGTACGGGCGTAGGCGTGGGCGGCGATCTCCTCGGCCCCCGCGACATGGGCGAGGATCCGGAGGCGGCCGAGCCGCAGCGCGGTGTGCCCGATCGCCTCCTTGAGCGCGGCCCGCGTGTCCTTGTGGTGGAAGTGCTCGTGCGCGCTCTCGTGCGCGAGGGCCGCGGCCCGCACGGAGCCCTCGGGGTACCAGGAGCGCCAGCCGAGATCGTCGATCAGCCGCTCGGCGCGGTCGACGGTGTCGGTGTAGATCTCGACGGTGGCGGGACGCGAGGTGTAGCGGGCCAGCAGCAGTTCTTCGAGCCCGTCGTCGCGCTCCACGATCCGGGCGCGGCACGGCCCGGGTTCGAGGGCCGCGCCGAACGCGTCGGCGGCCTCGGCCCACCGGCGCAGGAGGGCGGGGTCGCGGCCCTCGTGGGTGGGGGTGCCGGCGAGCAGGCGTACCGCGAGATCGAGGTCGTCGGTGGCCTGGTGGGCGGCCGGGTCCGCGGTGGTCGCGAGGGCGCGGTTCATGACCGCACCTCCACCACGGCGACCACGGGCTCGTCGGCGGCCCGGTCCCGCATCTCGCTGCGGGCCAGGGCGAGCAGCGGCTGCGGGTCGAGGACCCCGGAGAGGTCGGCGATCCGTGAGCCGAGCAGCAGCCGCAGCGCGGGCGCCCTGACACCGCCGTCGCCGTACGACGTCGCCTCGCGGACGAGGTTGCTCAGCAGTTCGGGGGCGGCCCCGACGGTGGTGGCGGCCACCTGCGCGTCGGAGGCGTGCAGCCGTACGACACCGTCGGCGTCCACCACACGTACGGGATGACGGGGAGCCCGCAGCCGGCGGCGCACCTCGGTGCCGTAGACCGTGTGGGCGGGGGTGCCGGCGAGGACGCTGACCCGGTCCGGGTCGGTCTTGAGGCTGGCGGCCGCCGCGGCGAGGCGTTCGCCGTCGTCGGCACTGTGCGAGCGGTCCTGGGTACGCAGTTCGGTGGCGCCGGTGGCGATGGCGCGGACGGTGCTGGTCTGCGGGTCGACGGTCACTTCGACCTCGACCCCGTCGGCGGCGGCGCCCTGGGCGACGACGGCCTGCTCGGCCTCGGCGCGTACGGCGAGGATCTGTTCCTGGGTGGCGCCGGGGATGATCCGTTCGATCTGTTCGCGCACCAGGGCCAGGGCCACTCCGATCGGGCTGATGACCTCGTTGTGCCGGGCGATCCTGCCCTCCATGCCGGTGAGCGCCGCGAGATGCGGGGTGACGGTGGCGGCTCCTCCCCCGCCGCCGACGAGGACCGCGGTGTCGGTGTCGAGCCGGTAGTCGCGGACGATCTTGTCCACCACCGATTTCACCTGCTCGGCGCCGGCGTCGAGGATGCGGGTGGCGGCCGTCGGCACGTCCACGCCCAGGGCGGCGGCGAGCGGGGCGATCGCGGCCTTCGCCACCTCCTGGTCGCAGCGCGCGAAGTCCCCTTCCGGGACGCGGCCGAGCGCGTTGGCGGCGCAGGTCATGGTGATGGCGTACCGGCCGCCCGCCGCGTCCAGGACGGCGTGGTCGGCCGGGTCGTCGGGCATCGGACGCACGGTGGCCAGGGTGGCGTCGCGCAGTTCGTCCGGGTCGGCGAAGCAGGCGTAGGGCAGCCCCGCGATATGGGCGCTGCGCGGTCCGACGGCCGTGACGCGGGCCTGGCCGCCGTGGTTCAGGTCGACGCGGACCATCGAGCCGCCGCCGACACCGACCGTGCGGACGTCGAGGGCGTTGAGGTATGAGCTCTTGCCGAGCATCGTGGCGTGCCGGACGGCGACCTTGCCCCGGCGTACGACGCTGATGTCGGTGGAGGTGCCGCCCGTTTCGAGGAAGACGCCCTCGCTGATCCGCTCCTGCATCAGCGCGCCGGCGACTCCGGCCGCCGGTCCCGACAGCACGGTCAGCAGGGGGCGCCGGCGCATCTCGTCGAGCGCCATGACTCCGCCGTCGCAGCGCATGACCATGAGCGGCGCGGTGATGCCCGCCTTGGTGATGGACGCGTCGACGAGGTCGGCGGTGGCGAGCATGCGCGGCAGGATGGCCGCGTTGACGACGGCGGTCCGGGTGCGCTTGTGCAGCCCGTACAGCGAGGTGATCTCGTGCGCGGCCGTCATCGGGAGACCGGCGGCGCGGGCGGTCTCCAGTACGGCCCGCTCGCCTTCGGGCCGGTCGACGGCGAACGGCTCGGTGGCGACGAGGACCTGGGCCCCCGCAGCGGTGACCTGTTCGACCGCGGCGCGTACGGCGCCGGTGTCGTCGGGGTCGGCCACGTGGGCGTAGGCGAGCGGAAGCCGTTTGCCGGGGGCGAGTTCGAGTCGGCCGAGGGCGGCGAGGCGGCGGGTGAGGACGGCGCCGGGTCCGGTGCCGATGCCGATCAGTCCGACGGTGGCGACGTCGCCCTCCAGCAGGGCGTTGGTCGCCTGGGTGGTGCCGTGGGCCAGGAACGCGACGTCGGCGGGATCGCGGCCGATCTGCCTCAGCAGCCGGTCCAGCGCCTCGACGATGCCGTGGGCGACACCGTCCTCGTGATGGTGACTGGTGGGGACCTTGACCTGTCCGAGCAGGCTCAGTGTCGTGGCGTCCACGGCCACGGCGTCGGTGAAGGTTCCGCCGACGTCGATGCCGACGCGGATTCTGTGGGTGGTCATGTCTGGGCACCTCCTTGTGCTCTGTCAGTCATGCGCGACACCGGGTGGGGCCGGACGCGGGCGCCTAGGTCCTGTCGTCAAATTCCCGGCGTCCGCCCGGAGGGCGGGCCGGGCGGCGTCTGGTGCGTGCTCTCGGTGTGCCGGGCGGAAGCCCTCGTACTGGACGTACTTGGGCTTTCGCCCG
>NZ_JBHXTO010000202.1:0-11956 GCF_042677425.1 Streptomyces sp. NPDC127119
GCCCCTAAGAGGGGCTGCGCCCCATCAGGGGCGCGGGGAACTGCGCAATCTTTTGCCTTGAGGCGCACAGGGACGCGGCGCTCAACCCCCGGCTTTCAGGGGCGCGGGGAACTGCGCGAACGGCCCCCACCGGGGCCGCACCCGGGCTCAGCCCTGCAGCAGCACCACGCACGACTCCCCAGGTACCCCCAACAGCCCGTCCCCGCCAGGGACATCCACCGGCTCCCACGCGGCCAGCACCCGCGCGGGCCGCGTCCCCAGCGGAATGCTCACCCGCTCGGACCCGAGGTTCACGACCACCCGGACATCACCCCGCCGGAAGGCGAGCCACCGCGCACTCTCGTCGAACGCGACCTTGACGTCCGCGAGATCGGGGTCGGTGAGGTCGGCCTGGGCGTGCCGCAGAGCGATCAGCTCCCGGTACCAGGCGAGCACACGCGCGTGCACCCCCTTCTCCGGCTCGGACCAGTCGAGACAGGACCGTTCACGCGTGGCGGGGTCCTGCGGATCCGGAATGTCCTCCTCGGCCCACCCGTGGGACCCGAACTCCCGCCGCCTGCCCCGCCGCACGGCGTCCGCGAGCTCGGGGTCCGTGTGGTCGGTGAAGAACTGCCAGGGCGTCCCCGCGGCCCACTCCTCGCCCATGAACAGCATCGGCGTGAACGGCCCGGTGAGCGTCAGGGCCGCCGCGCAGGCCAGCAGTCCGGGGGAGAGGGAGGCCGCGAGCCGGTCGCCCAGGGCACGGTTGCCGATCTGGTCGTGGGTCTGCGAGTAACAGAGCAGCCGGTGCCCCGCGACCCGCGTGCGGTCGAGCGGACGCCCGTGCCGCCGCCCCCGGAAACTGGAGTACGTGCCGTCGTGGAAGTAGCCCGCCGTGAGCGTCTTCGCCACCGCCGCGAGCGGGGCCCGGCCGAAGTCCGCGTAGTAGCCCTGCGCCTCACCGGTCAGCGCGGTGTGCAGCGCGTGGTGGAAGTCGTCGTTCCACTGGGCGTGCAGCCCGAGCCCGTTCTCCTTGCGGGGCGTGATCAGCCGCGGGTCGCCCAGATCCGACTCGGCGATGAGGAACAGCGGCCGGCCCAGTTCCCCGGAGAGCCCGTCGACGGCCGCCGACAGCTCCTCCAGGAAGTGGCACGCGCGCGTGTCGTACAGCGCGTGCACCGCGTCCAGGCGCAGCCCGTCGAACCGGTAGTCGCGCAGCCAGGAGAGCGCGCTGCCCAGCAGGAACGCGCGCACCTCGTCCGAACCGGGCGCGTCCAGGTTCACGGCCGAACCCCAGGGGGTGTGGTGCGTGTCCGTGAAGTACGGCCCGAAGGCGGGCAGATAGTTGCCGGAAGGACCCAGGTGGTTGTGCACGACGTCCAGGACGACCCCGAGCCCCAGTTCGTGCGCCCGGTCGACGAAACGCTTCAGCGCCTCGGGGCCGCCGTACGGCTCGTGCACGGCCCACAGCGACACCCCCTCGTACCCCCAGCCGTGCTGCCCGGGGAACGGGCACAGCGGCATCAACTCGACGTGCGTCACGCCCAGTTCCACCAAATGCCCGAGCCGCTCGGCCGCCGCGTCCAGCGTGCCCTCACGGGTGTACGTGCCCACGTGCAGCTCGTACAGCACGGCGCCCGGCAGCCCGCGCCCCGCCCAGTCCGCGCGCCAGGCGTACCGCTCCTGGTCGACGACCGCGCTCAGGCCGTCCGGTCCGTCCGGCTGCCGGTACGACCGTGGATCCGGCAGCACCGGACCGTCGTCCACCGCGAACCCGTACCGCGTGCCGTCCTGCGCCTCGGCCTCGCCCGTCCACCACCCCGGGCGCTGCGGATCGGGCTCCAACGCGCGCGTGGAGCCCGCGCAGTGGAGCGTCATGCGATCGGCCTGTGGTGCCCACACCTCGAACTGCACGGACGGTTCTCCCTCGTCTGCTCACCGTGACCTCGCCGGTCCCATGGTGCGTCAAACGAGATCAATTCACCTTCGGATCCCCTCGATCGGGCGACGCGAAACGGCCGTACCCGCAGTGCGCACTCCCCTGAAGTGCTCTGTTTTCTGGACACTCCGGCCGCGCTGCCAGACAATCGGCAGCGTGACGTCGTCCTCGGAGTTCCACACCTATCCCGCTCCCGCGCGGCTGTCGGACGTCGAGCGGGACAGGACGCTGAAGGCCCTGCGGGAGGGTGCCGCACTGGGAAGGCTCTCGCACGACACGTTCCTCCTGCGGATGGAACTCGCGTTCGCGGCCCGTACCTCGGACGAACTCGCCGCGCTCACCGCCGATCTGCGCACCGAGAGCCGCTGGTCGCGCCTGCTGTTCGGCACGGTCGAGGCGGTCTCCGGATTCTCCGTGCGACTGCGCAGAGCCTGGCAGGCCGAGCGGCTCCCCAAGCTGCTGCTGCCCCGGCCGGAGAGCCGGTACCCGCTGCGGATAGGCCGTGACCCGGCCAGCGGTCTGCGGCTCAGCCACGAGACGGTGTCGCGGGTGCACGCCGAACTCACCCGCCAGGGCGGTCTGTGGGTGCTGCGCGACCTCGGCTCGACCAACGGCACGGCCGTGAACGGGCGGCGGGTGATCGGCGCCGCCGTCGTCCAGGTCGGCGACCAGGTCAGCTTCGGCCGGATGGTCTTCCGGCTCGCGGCGGACTAGGCCTTCGGGCCCAGGGCGGCCCAAGTCCAAGTCCAAGTCCAGGCTCCGGGCCCGGCGGGCGGAAGCGCCGCCTCCGCCGAGACCGGCCCGAAGAAGCCCGGCGGGCGTGCATATTTCTATCGTGCACCGGTGTTGACGTACCTCCGCCGCCGTGACTCACTGTGCGTACACCATGCACACCAAGTGAACCGGTGGTAACTCGTTGCGGAGGTAAGACCCTGCCGCCACTCCTCCGCTACCCCTCCGTCGACGAACTGGGCATCCGGGCCGCCGCGCTGGTCGACCGCCGCCCGCGGGACGCCCGGCTGCGCCAGGTGGGCACCTCCCGGGCCGGACTTCCGCTGCGGCTGCTGTCCGTCGGCCACGGCAGCCGCCACGTCCTCGTCGTCGCCGGCCCCCACGCCAACGAACCGGTCGGCGGCGCCACCGTGCTGCGTCTGGCCGAACGGGCCCTGGCCGACCCCCGCCTGTGCGACGGCGCCGACGTGACCTGGAACCTCCTGCTGTGCCTGGACCCCGACGGCTCCCGCCGCAACGAGGGCTGGCTGGCGGGCCCGTACACACTGGGCCACCACTTCCGGAACTTCTTCCGCCCCGGCTTCATGGAACAGCCGGAGTGGCTGCCCGACGGAGCCGCGGGGGCCGCGCTGCCGGAGACCCGCGCCCTGCTCGCCCTCCAGGACGAGCTGCGGCCCTTCTTCCAGTGCTCCCTGCACGGCGTCGACGTGGGCGGCGGTTTCGTCGAGCTGACCCGCGACCTGCCCGGCATGGCGCCCCGGCTCGCGCACATCGCGACACGCCTGGCCATCCCGCTCGAACTCGCCCCGTACGACACGCTGTACTGGCCCGTCCTGGGCCCGGCGGTCTACCGCATCCCGCCCCCGACGCGCGGCGACCTCGCCGCGGCCATCACGGAGGCGGCCGTCGAGTCCACCTGGTTCCACCCGCAGCCGTACGGGACGGTGACCGCGGTCGTCGAGGCGCCCATGTGGGGCGTGGCGGCCGTACAGGACCCCTCGGCGCCCGCCGACAGCGAGGGCGCGCTGAGGGACGTCGCCCGGACCCTGCGCCACGACACGGTCCTGCTCCAGGAACTGCTGGCCCGGATCCGCCCCCACCTGAACACGGTGGGAGGCGGGGCCGGGGACGTCGACCGGCTTCTCGCGCCCGTCGACGACTACGTACTGGTCTGCCCCGGCCTCGCCGACTCCTGGGACCCCGACACGGGCCCGAACACGGACGCCGCGGGCGCCGTCCGCCCGCTGCCGCCGCTCACCACGTCCGGGCTGACCGCGCTGCGCATCTCCGCCCGCCGGATTGCGCTGCGCACGGCGGGCCTGCTGCACCAGCTGGCGACCACCGCCGGAGCGGACCCGTACGGCGCGGCGGACGACCTCGACCGGCTCATCGACCACTGGTGCGCGGACTACCACGACGGCCACGGGGCGCGCTGGATCCCGGTCGCGCGGCAGTCCGAGTACCAGGCGCGGGTGGTGCTCGCCGCGTTCGAACTGGCCCGCCACCGGGGTCCCGGGACGCGTGCGCCCGGCAGGTCCGCGACACGCGCCGAGGTGCCGTTCGAGTGAGTCGGGGTGGGCCGGGAGGCCCCGCGTGCCGATGCACAGGCAATGACGAACAACCAGAAAGCGACCGCGGCGGTACGGGCCTTCCTGCTGGCCGCCTGCGCACTCCTCGTGGCGGGGCCGGTGCCGGCCCGGGCGGCGGTTCTCCCGGAGGCGCCCTCGGGCGACTGGCTCTATGTGACGGTCGCCCGCGGTGAACCCCGCTCCGGCGACCTCCGCGGCACGCTCCTGCTGTGCGATCCGCCCCGGGGACACGAGCAGGCCGAGCGCGCCTGCGAGGAACTGCGGGCCGCGCACGGCGACGTCGGCCGCATCCCGCTCAAGGAGACCTTCTGCACGATGGTCTACGCGCCGGTGTCCGTCTCCGCGCGCGGCGAGTGGGGCGGCCGGGCGGTCACGTACAAGGAGACGTTCGCCAACTCCTGTGTGATGGCGGCGCGGACGGGAGCGGTGTTCGCCCTGCCGCGCTGACACCGCGACCGGGGGAGCCTCACGGTGCCGCGTCCCGGGCGTGGCGTGCCGCGGCCACCACCGTGCGGCTCTGGTGCTCGACCTGCTGTTCCAGAGGCACCCAGCGCGCCCGGAAGCGCCGGGCGAAGGCCTCGCTCCAGGACACCACGAGGTGTTCCAGGGCGGGCGCGGCACGGTCGTCGGCCTCCCGCAGCACCCGCAGGAGCATCGCCGCGGCCCGCAGCGGGAGCCGCCGGCCGAACGCGTCCACGCTGCCCACGTGCGCCATGGTGGTGTCCGCGGGCGGCGGCCGTACCCAGTCGACGGCCAGCCCGGGAACCAGCTCCAGCGCCCACCCGGCGGCCCGCAGCAGCGGCCCCGCGGGGCCCGGCAGACGCGGCAGCGCGTCGGTGAGGACGCTCTCGACCTGCTGGGCGTCCTGGCGGAGCCGGCGTGCCAGGCGGCCCATCGCCGCCGCGGGCGCGGGATGCGGAGTGGGATCGTCCACCAGGTCGCTCGCCCACATCGGGACCTCGACGACCGCGGTCAGACCGCCGTACAGATGGGCCCGGTACCAGGTGCTCTCCCGGGCGTCGTCCGGCATGCTCAGATACGCCGGATCCGTGCCGGGCGCGGGCATCACATGCACCCCGGGTCCGGAGGCCGGCCAGCCGGCGGCGTCCGAGGCGCCCGTCTCGACCGGGATGTTCAGCTCCGCCGCGGACTTGCCGAACGGCTCGGCCAGGCCCGGGATGTCCTGGGTGAGCTGCACCCAGCTGCCGCCGAGGTCGGTGCCGTGGAGCGTCACCTGGAGGTAGGGGCGCAGCTCGTCGATGACCCGGAAGAGGGCCAGGGTCTCGGGCGGCAGCCGGTCGGGCGGCAGCACCGAGGGCGACCACTCGGGCTGCTCGGGCCCGGCGGGGCGGAAGAAGCCGAGGTGGTAGTCGAGCAGGGTGCGCGGCGCCGGGGTCACATGGAGGCCGGCGCCGTCGGGGTCCGCGCAGAGCAGGAAGTGCCAGGAGGTGTCGTCCCGCAGCCGCCGCTCGCGCACGACCCGTTCGGCCAGCGCCAGCACGGTGGCACCGCCGACGGGCTCGTTCGCGTGGGCGCCCGCGACGATCAGCACCGCGCGCTCTGCGTGGCCCACGGACAGCAGACACAGCGGCCGGCCGGCGCGGGAGGCGCCGATCCGCCGGAGGGAGCACAGGCCCGGCCGACGGGCCGCCAGAGCCCGGGCGGAGTGTTCGAGTTCGGTCACACTGGGGTAGCGCAGCTCCGGCAGGAGACTCACCCCCGACTTGGTCCGCCCGGCGTCGCAATCCGCAGTACTCCACGGACTGGATGAACTGTCAAGTACGTCGAGGGGCGCCTCCGGGGAGCGCCCAGCAGCACTTACGGGTGTCCGGGGAGCCGATGTCACTCCGTACGCGGACACGGCCGCGTCGGCGCCCCGGCGGCGCCCGTCAGCCGGCGGGCGCCGGATCGTCTCCCACCCGCTCCAGCAGGACCACGGGCAACCGTCCGAAAAGCGCCTCCACGCGCGCGTGCCCCGTGAACTCCCGTCCTGGCACGAGCAGATCGGTCCAGCGCCCCGCGGGCAGCGGCAGTTCGGTGTCGCGCCAGCCGCCCTCCTCCTCCAGGCGCAGCGACAGCCGGGAGACGGCCGTGACCACCTCCGAGGAGCGCGCGAAGGCCAGACAGTGCGCGGCCCCCGGGCCCCGCGCGGGCAGCGGCTCGTACGCGGCGGACTCGCCGAACACCGCGGGCCGCCGCCGTCGCAGCCGCAGGGCCGCCGCCGTCAGCGCGGCCTTCTCGGCGGAGAGGGCGCCCGTGTCGAGCGGCGGGAAGTGCGCGGGCCGCCGGTTGTCCGGGTCCACCAGGGCCCGGTACTCGGCCTCCGTGCCCTGGTACAGGTCCGGCACCCCCGGCATCGTCAGCTGGACCAGGGCGGCCCCGAGGACGTTCGCCCGCACGTACGGCTCCAGCGACCTCCTGAACCCGGCGACAGCCTCCCCGGGCGCCCCGCACGGGCCCGCCTTGAGGAAGTCCGCCACGGCCTCCTCGTACGCCGGATCCTGCTCCGTCCACGCCGTGCCGAGGCCCGCCTCCCTGATGTGCTTCAGCAGTGCGTCCCGCAGCCGTTCACCGTCCGCGGGACCGAGCCCGACGGCGGTCTGCCAGGCGGCCCAGGCCACCTGCGGATCGGGCGCGGCCACCCCCTCGGCCGCCGTCCGCCCGGTCACCTCGGCGAGCAGGTCGGCCCAGCGCGAGGGGGCCTGCGTGAGCACGGAGATCGCGGCCCGTACGTCGGCACTGCGCTTCGTGTCGTGCGTGGACAGCGCGGTGCCGGTCGCGGGCCAGCCGCGCTGCACGCGCGCGCAGTACGCGTGGAAGTCCTCCGGGGACACCGCGGGGGACCCCGGCTCGCCGCCCACCTCGGTGGCCGACAGCAGCGGTACGTACCGGTAGAACGCCGTGTCCTCCACGGACTTGGCCCGCAGCGCCGACGAGAGCTGGGCGAACCGGGCCCGGAACGCCGCGAACTCCGGGCCCTCGCCGACGCGCCCCAGCACCAGATCCCGTACGAGATCGACGGCCTGCGCCTCCTCGGGGATCTTGAAGGCCTGCTTCGCCTCCTGAGCGGCCTCCTCGGTGAGGACCGACGCGGCGTCCCCGGAGGTGTACGGCCGGTAGACCTCCAGCCGGACGAGGAGTTCACGCAGCGCGGTGCGCAGGGCCCAGGGGGCGCGGTCGCGCAGCACGGGGTCCGCGGACGTGCGGCACAGCCGGTCCGCCTCCCGGGTGAGCCGGTCGACCTCGGCGGCCAGCTCGTGATGGACCACCTTGTACGCGGCCCGCCGCACGGTCGCCTCCCAGACGCCCCCGCGGTCGGCCTGGGGGGCCGCGAACCGCCGGTACTGGCCGAGGAGTTCCCCCGCGCCCGCCGGGTCCGTGAGGACGCCGTCGATGTGCCGCAGCGCGTCGTAGCCGGTGGTGCCGGCGACCGGCCAGGCGGCGGGCAGCGGCTCGCCGTCCGCGAGGATCTTCTCCACCACCGTCCAGCGCCCGCCCGTCGCCCCGTGGAGACGGCGCAGATACGCGTCCGGATCGGCGAGGCCGTCCGGGTGGTCGATGCGCAGCCCGTCGACGACCCCCTCGTCCAGCAGCTGGAGGATCTTGCCGTGGGTCGCGTCGAAGACCTCCGGGTCCTCGACCCGCACCCCGATCAGCTCCGAGATGCTGAAGAACCGCCGGTAGTTCAGCTCGGTACGGGCCAGGCGCCACCACGCGAGCCGGTACCACTGGGCGTCCAGCAGCTCCGGCAGCGGCAGTTCCGCGGTGCCGGCCCGCAGCGGGAACGCGTGGTCGTGGTAACGCAGGACGTCCCCGTCGACCACCAGGTCGCCCGTCACCGCTCCCACGGGCGCCCCGAGCACCGGCAGCAGGACGCGACCGCCCTGGGCGTCCCAGTCGATGTCGAACCAGCGCGCGTACGGCGAGTCGGGGCCCTCGCGCAGCACCTCCCACAGGGGGCGGTTGTGGCGGGGGGACATCGCCATGTGGTTCGGCACGATGTCGAGGACGAGCCCCAGGCCGTGTTCGCGGGCGGTGCGCGACAGGGCCCGCAGGCCCGTCTCGCCGCCCAGTTCCTCCCGGACGCGGGCGGGGTCCACGACGTCGTAGCCGTGCCCCGAGCCGGGGACGGCCTCCAGGACGGGGGACAGGTGCAGGTGGGAGACGCCCAGCCCGGCCAGGTACGGGACCGCTTGCGCGGCTGCGCGAAAATCGAAGTCCGGCTGGAGCTGGAGGCGGTAGGTGGCGGTCGGCACGACAGGAGTCATGGAACCGTATGTACCCGGCTCACGCCATTTCGTGTCACGTTCCCGTCTGCGGCCCCGGTGGGGGTGGCCCGCGCAGTTCCCCGCGCCCCTGATGGGGCGCAGCCCCCCTTGAGGGGCGCGGGGAACTGCGCGAACGGCCCCCACCGGGGCCGCACCCGGAAACGGCGCATCCCGCGGAGCGCTACGCAGGGCGCTGAAGCACCACCATGCTCCGGTCGACCAGCGACAGCCGGTCACCCGCCTTCACCTTCGCCCCGGTCCCGGGCGCCACGCCCGCGGACCGGCCCGTGTCCACGACCACCTGCCACTGCCGCCCATGATTCACCGGCACCACGAACTCCAGCGTCTTCGGCGAGGCGTTGAACAGCATCAGGAACGAGTCGTCCGCGATGCGCTCCCCGCGGGGCCCCGGCTCGGAGATCGCGTTGCCGTTGAGGAACACCGACAGCGCCCGCGCCTGCGTGGAGTCCCAGTCGTCCTGGGTCATCTCCTCGCCGGCCGGAGTGAACCAGGCGATGTCCGACAGATCGTCGTGGGTGCCCTCCACGGGCCGCCCGTGGAAGAACCGGCGCCGCCGGAACACGGGATGCTCGCGCCGCAGCCGCACCATCGCGCGCGTGAACTCCAGCAGCTCGCTGCCGTCCTCGGGCCACGGCACCCAGGCCAGTTCCGTGTCCTGGCAGTACGCGTTGTTGTTGCCGCCCTGCGTGCGCGCGAACTCGTCGCCGTGGCTGAGCATCGGCACGCCCTGCGAGAGCAGCAGCGTCGCGGTGAAGTTGCGCATCTGGCGCCCGCGCAGTTCCAGGATGTCCGGGTCGTCGGTGTAGCCCTCGGCCCCGCAGTTCCACGAGCGGTTGTGGCTCTCGCCGTCGTTGTTGTCCTCGCCGTTCGCGTCGTTGTGCTTCTCGTTGTACGACACCAGGTCGTGCATGGTGAAGCCGTCGTGGCAGGTGACGAAGTTGATGGAGGCCAGCGGGCGCCGCCCGTCGTCCTGGTAGAGGTCGGAGGACCCCGTCAGCCGGGACGCGAACTCGGCGAGCGTCTGCGGCTCGCCGCGCCACATGTCCCGTACGGTGTCGCGGTACTTTCCGTTCCACTCGGTCCACAGCGGCGGGAAGTTGCCCACCTGGTAGCCGCCCTCGCCGACGTCCCAGGGTTCGGCGATCAGTTTCACCTGGGAGACCACCGGGTCCTGCTGGACGAGGTCGAAGAACGACGACAGCCGGTCCACCTCGTGGAACTGCCGGGCCAGGGTGGCCGCCAGGTCGAAGCGGAACCCGTCGACGTGCATCTCGGTGACCCAGTACCGCAGCGAGTCCATGATCAGCTGGAGCACGTGCGGGGAGCGCATGAGCAGGGAGTTGCCCGTGCCCGTGGTGTCCATGTAGTAGGCGGGGTCGTCCGTCAGCCGGTAGTAGGAGGCGTTGTCGAGCCCCTTGAAGGACAGCGTCGGGCCCAGGTGGTTGCCCTCGGCGGTGTGGTTGTAGACCACGTCGAGGATGACCTCGATCCCCGCCTCGTGCAGCGCGCGGACGGCCGACTTGAACTCCAGGACCTGCTGTCCGCGGTCGCCCCAGGACGCGTACGCGTTGTGGGGGGCGAAGAAGCCGATCGTGTTGTAGCCCCAGTAGTTGTTGAGGCTCATGTCGACGAGTCGGTGGTCGTTCACGAACTGGTGAACGGGCATCAGTTCGAGGGCCGTGACACCCAGTTCGGTCAGGTGTTCGATGACGGCCGGGTGGGCGAGCGCCGCGTACGTGCCGCGCAGCTCGTCGGGCAGCCCGGGGTGCGTCATCGTGAGGCCCTTCACGTGGGCCTCGTACAGCACGGTGTGGTGGTACTCCGTGCGCGGGCGCCGGTCGTCGCCCCAGTCGAAGTACGGATTGACCACCACGGAGCTCATCGTGTGGGGCGCCGAGTCCAGGTCATTGCGCTTGCCGGGCGACGCGAAGTGGTAGCCGTACACCTCCTCGCCCCAGTCGATGCTGCCGCTTATGGCTTTCGCGTAGGGGTCGAGCAGGAGCTTCGCCGAATTGCAGCGCTGCCCCCGCTCCGGCTCGTAGGGACCGTGCACGCGGAAGCCGTACCGCTGGCCCGGCATCACGCCGGGCAGGTACGCGTGCCGGACGAACGCGTCGGTCTCGCGCAGCTCTATCGCCGTTTCCGAGCCGTCGTCGTGCAGCAGACACAGCTCGATCCGGTCCGCGGCCTCCGAGAAGACCGCGAAATTCGTTCCGGCGCCGTCGTACGTGGCACCGAGTGGGTACGCCTGTCCAGGCCAGACCTGCATGGATGCAACTCTTCCAGTTGTGCGACGTCGCAGAGGGCGACTCCCGCCCGAGTGTCCCCGAAACTGATGGAACCACCTAGGACTTACCTCCCTCTTACCGGTCGACCAGTGCATACGCGGTATGCCGAACCAGTGGGACTCGATCGACTCCTAGAGATACAGGGGGAGTAGGGGGAAATGTGCGCACAATAGTGCACCGCCATCTGGGCAAGGTGGTGGCGGGCGCGGCCATAGCGGTCGCCGGGACCGCCGTGATGGTCGGCATCACCCTGCCGGGCTCGGCGGGTGCGGACGACTCCGGCGGCCAGGGGACGGGACGGACCGCGCAGACGGCGGGTCAGGCCCAGGAGCAGGGACAGGGACAGGGCCAGGGGCAGGGCGCCGTGCAGCCGGGCGTCGTCGAGCAGGCTCCGGCCGAAGGCGACCGGGGCAAGGGGCGCGACCCGCTCACCGACGACGAGACCGAGCGGGTCGAGAAGCTCGCCCTGGACCGAGGGCTCTCCCGCAGCAGCGAGAACGTCGCCGGCGACAAGGGGCCGCAGCGGATCACCGTCGACCTCTCCGAGCCCGAGGCGAGCGAACTGGACGACCCGAACGCGCCGCGCCGCGCGGAGGTGTCGTTCTACGACTACAAGGACGACTCGCTCGTCACCAAAACGGTGAACCTCGACACCGGCAAGGTCGAGTCGACCGACACCCAGCACGGCGTCCAGCCGCCGCTCAGCCGTGACGAGACCGTCGAGGCCGCGCGACTGCTGATCGCCGACCCGCTGGGCGCCGGACTGAGGGCCGACTACAAGGACGCGACCGACAAGAAGCTGACCACTCCCGACCAGTTGATGCTCAACGGCATGGTCTTCCGGGCGGTCCCCGGAACGCCGGCCTCCGTCGCGGACTGCGGCAAGCACCGCTGCACGCGGCTCTTCGTGAAGGTCAAGAACGGGTCCTGGATCGACAGCCGTGACCTGGTGATCGACCTGAGCGCCCGCAAGGTCGCCAAGGTCGGCTGAGTCTCTTCGGTCCACCGGCCTCCGTCCATCGGTTCATCGGCCCCACTTCACCTTTCCCACTTTCCTGCTTGTGCAAGGGAGTCATTTCTTCATGCGCGTGAACAGAATCAGCCGCGCCCGCAGGCGGACGGCGGTCGGCCTCTCGGTGG
>NZ_JBHXTO010000203.1:0-11953 GCF_042677425.1 Streptomyces sp. NPDC127119
GAAGCCCTCGTACTGGACGTACTTGGACTTTCGCCCGGTGCAGCGAGAGGGCGTGCCAGGCGTCGGCCGGCAGGCGGGAATTTGACGACAGGGCCTAGCCGGGGAACGCCGGAACGGCCCGGTGCCGGTCCCGGGGCCCGGCCGCGGTGACGTCCGCGGCGGCGCCGGGCACCAGCGTCGGCCGGACCCTCTCGTTCAAGGTGACGGCCTGCGCGTCGCCGTGCCTCGGCGATCCGCTGTCGACCGCGGAATGGCGCGCCAACGCACCCGCGGGGTCGCCGTCGGGCACCTGGTGCACGGGCGCCCGCACGGCACCCGTCACCTGGGTGCTCCGGGCGCTCCGGACGTGCCCCTGCTGGCGCACGTCGTCACCGGCCGCCGCGAGGCCACCGGCGAACCGCGGCCCGTACTCCGCCCCGCCGCTCTCGCCGCTCGACTGCTTCCCGCTCGGCTGCTTCCCGTCCGACTGCTTCTCGTCCGACTCCTGCGGGGCCGAAGCGTCGCCGGGCTGCTGCGGCTCCGCCGCCGAACCGGCCGGGAGGGTCTGGCCGGGGACCGCGGGCAACGGCAGCACCGGCGATTCCGGCAGCTCGGGAACACCGGGGAGCGTGGGCAGCTGAGGCACCGACGGCCACCACTGGGGCGGGTCCGGCTGCTCGACTCCCCCGCCTATCCCACCGACTATTCCGTCGGTGATCTGATCCACCAGATCACCGACGGGCTGGACGACGTGCCCTGCGGCCGGCGGTATCACCAGCTCGGTGACCGGCTGCACGACGTGCTCAGTGACCGGGCGAACGACCTTCTCGGTCACGGGTCGGAAAACCGGGTACGGGTGCGAGTCCGAGTACGGGTCCGGCGACTGCTCGCCGCCGGTCCGCTTCCGCGGCGTACCCGCGGCCAACCGCTCGGCCGAACTCGTCACCGAACGGACCAGCTCAGCAGGCTTCTTGGCCGGCACGACACCGTCCGCCGCGTGCGCCCGCCCACCGCAGAGAAGCCCCAGCACGAACAAACCGCCCACCAGCAACACCATGTGCAGCACACGCCGCCCCGCCGCTCCACGCGTCATACGCGGAGCGGGACCGGGCAGTACGGCTGACAAGGCCAAGGCGGGCAGAGCCTCCCGTGCGGAGGGACAGGACGCAGCGGGGTACGCCGGCGTCGTGGAGTGGAGTGGAGCGTGGAGGGGCGCGGCCGCAAGGCTGCACGCCCCCGAAGGCCCGCCGATCCTCGCACGCGACTCCCGAGGTAGCGCAAGCCCCCTGTTACCGATGGATACTCATGTCCGTTTTTTCCCTCGCTGCCCTCCCCCGCCCCCTCCCCCTCCCTCGCCCTCTGCTTCCGCCTCTTCCGCCTCTTCCACCTCTTCCACCGTCGGATTTTCCTGCCGGCCCTACCGCGCCGGGCTGCCGGTGTCCGGTATCGGCAGGGGGCGCTTCTCGATCGCCGCCGCCATCACGTCCGGGAAGAGATCGGGCGTACAGGCGAACGCCGGTGCGCCCAGCCCCGCCAAGGCCGCCGCGTGTTCACGGTCGTACGCCGGGGCCCCCTCGTCGGACAGCGCGAGCAACGTCACGAACTGCACTCCGGACGCCTTCATCGCGGCGACCCGCTTCAGCATCTCGTTCCGGATGCCGCCTTCGTAGAGGTCGCTGATGAGCACGACCACGGTGTCGGCGGGGCGCGTGATCTGCGACTGGCAGTACGCGAGGGCCCTGTTGATGTCCGTGCCGCCGCCGAGCTGCGTACCGAAAAGGACGTCGACCGGGTCGTCGAGCTGGTCGGTGAGGTCGACGACCGCCGTGTCGAAGACGACGAGCCGGGTGTTGATGGACCGCATCGAGGCGAGGACCGCGCCGAACACCGACGCGTACACGACCGACGCCGCCATCGAGCCGGACTGGTCGATGCAGAGGACGACCTCCTTCTTCACCGACTGCGAGGCCCGTCCGTACCCGATGAGCCGCTCCGGCACGATCGTGCGGTACTCGGGCAGATAGTGCTTGAGGTTGGCCGCGATCGTGCGGTTCCAGTCGATGTCGTGATGGCGCGGCCGGTTGATACGCGCACTGCGGTCCAGGGCGCCCGTGAGAGTCGCCCGGGTGCGGGTCGCGAGCCGCTTCTCCAGGTCCTCGACCACCTTGCGCACGACCGCCCGCGCCGTTTCCTTGGTCGTCTCGGGCATCGCCTTGTTCAGCGACAGCAGGGTGCCGACCAGGTGGACGTCGGCCTCCACGGCCTCCAGCATCTCCGGTTCCAGGAGCAGGGTGGACAGGCCGAGGCGGTCGATGGCGTCCCGCTGCATGACCTGGACGACGGAGGACGGGAAGTACGTCCGGATGTCGCCCAGCCACCGGGCGACGGACGGCGCGGACGCCCCGAGCCCCGCCGAACGCTCCTGCCCCGCCCGTGCCCTGCCGCCCTTCCCGTTCCCGTACAGCGCGCCGAGCGCCCCGTCCATCGCGGCGTCCTGCCCCGTGAGCGCGCAGCCCGTACCGTCCGCGTCCTCCCCGCCGAGCACGAGCCGCCAGCGCCGCAGCCGTTCGTCGGCGACACCGGCCTGATCGGTCACCCCGGTCGGGACAGCCTGGTCGGCCTGGTCGGTCGTTCCCGTGTTCACCGCTCCCCCGCTCATCGGCCCGCCCCCACAAGGTCGTTGTCCCCTGGACCGGTGCGGTCGCCGAGATCACCGACGCCGACATCGGCGTCAGCGTCGTCGGCCTCGTCCAGCCCCAGCAGCATGCGCAGCACCGGCAGTACGGCGCCGGCCCGGTCCTCGTCCAGGTCGGGTCCGAAGCCGGGTGTCCCGGAGACGGTGTCCGCGACGCTCCCGCGCGGCCCCGGCCCTCGCCGGACCAGTTCGCCCAGGGTGCGGCGCACTCCGGGCTCGTACTCCGAGAAGGTGCGCCGCAGCAGCGGGAGTACGTCGGTGAACGCGTCCCTCGGCACACCGGTCAGCCAGGAGTCGACCAGGCCGAGCAGCCGTTCGTCGTGCACGAGCAGCATCCCGCCCCCCGATCCCCCGCCGACGAACCCCTCGATCCAGGCCGCCGCGTCGCCGGGTGCGGTCCCCGGTGACAGGACGAGCCCCATGAGCCGAGCCGCCTCCTGCTGCCCCAGCTCCCCGTCGTCCAGCAGCAACCGGACGGCCCGCCCCCGGACGACGCCCGGAACGGTGTCCCGCCCGGAGAGCGTCCCCAGCACGGCGTGCCACCGGCTGCGTATGCCGACGCGGGAGTCGCCCGCGCCGCCCTCGGACTCCTTGGCCCCCTCCACCCCCTCGGCCAGTAGTCCCACCGCGCCGTGCACCGCGTCGACGTGGCCCCGCATCTCCTCGGCGGCCTCCGCGTCGAGGGCGGCACAGGCCGGGGGCAGTCCGACGAAGACCCGCTCCGCGAGCCCGGCGGCGACCTCGGCCAGGGCCTGGGTGCCCGTGCCCCGTACGTCGCCGTACCGCAGGGAGCGGACGAGGGCGGGCAGCGCCTGGGCGAGATGGCCGACGTCGGCGTCCAGGGCGGCCCGGTCGGCGAGGACGCGCATGACCACGGGGAGGGCGTCCGGGAGTTCGGCGAGGAGGCAGCGCTCGGCGAGGCCCGTGACATCGGCCAGGGACCGTGCGCCGATCGCGTCCGCCTCGGCCTTGGCGGTCGCGGCGGCGATCACCGTCGTACCCCACACGCCGGCCTCGGCGACGCGCACCGCGAGCTCCGGCTCCCAGTGCAGCCGCCAGGTCTCCCGGAACGTACCCGTGCTGCCGCGTGACGCGACCGGCTCCCCCCATCCGACGCCGAGGAGGCGCAGCCGGTGCAGCAGTCTGCTGCGTCCGCCGTCGGTCTCCTTGCGCAGGTCGAGCTCCAGCTCTCTCTCCTGTGCCTCCGGCTTGAGCCGCAGCCGCCGCTGGAGCCGGGCGAGGTCGCGCTGGAGCGGAACGGCGGGCGCCGCCTCGGGCACCTCGCCCAGGACGTCGCCGACGACGAGCCGGTCGTGCACGAGGGAGAGGGGGACGTCCGAGCCCTCGCACATCACGGCCCGTACGGCGTCGGTGGTCTCCGTGAGGCCCGGCAGGGGGCGGCCCCGCATCGCCGCGAGCGTGTCGGCGAGCCGCACCGCCTCGATGACGTGCGCGGAGGACACGGGCCGGTCCTCGTCGCGCAGCAGCCGGGCCACCTTCGTCATCCAGCGCTCGATGGGACGGTCGGCGGCGGCGAACAGATGCCCGTACCAGCCGGGCGAGTCGATGCCCGCTCCGTAACCACTCCTGCGGGAGAGCCGCCGGTGGGTCCAGGGCACCCAGGTCATGTCGGCCTTCACCTTGGGCAGTCCCTTGAGCAGGGTCCGGTCGGCGGCGACGGTGGTCCGCTGCCGCAGCGCGGGCACGTGCCAGGCGCCGCACACCACGGCCACGTCGTCCGCGAACTCCCGCTGGGCCGCCCGCACCTGGAGCCGCATGTACGCCTCGCGGACGAGATCCCGGTCGTTTCCCCCCGTCCCGTAGACCTCCCGCAGTGCCTCCATGGCCTCGCCGAGCACGTCGAACGGTGCGAAGGCGTCCTCCCCGCGCGCTCCCCGGTGCTCGATTCCCCGTGTCCCCCGGTGTTCGATCACGTCCTCCCACCACCGCTCGGGGTCGTCGTATCCGGCGGTCTCGGCGAGTACGGCGAGCGGGTCGATCCGTACGGCCCGGGCGGGTTCGGAAAGGGCCCCGTCCGGCTCCCCCTCGCCCTCCTCCCCCTCTTCCTTCTCCGCTTCTTCCTTCTCGTCCCGGGCGAGCGTGTGCGCGGCCGGGAGGTCGATGAAGCGGGCCGGCACCTCGTGCTCCAGGGCCCAGCGGATGGCCACCCACTCGGGTGAGAACTCGGCGAGCGGCCAGAACGCCGACCGTCCCGGCTCGTCCACGACATGCGCGAGGAGCGCGACGGGCGGCCGCATGTCCTCCTCGGCCGCGAGTGCGATCAACGCGTCGGCCTCCGGTGGCCCTTCGATGAGCACCACGCGCGGGTTCGCCGCGTCGAGTGCCGCCCTTACGGCTCGCGCCGAGCCGGGCCCGTGGTGGCGCACCCCGAGCAGCAGAGGCCCGGGCGGCCGGCGCACCCCGGCCTCACTCCCCTCGGCGTGCTCGCTCACGCGCTCACCTCCCGGCACGCCCGGTAGAAGTCCTTCCAGCCGTCGCGCTCACGGACGACCGCCTCCAAGTACTCCTGCCAGATGACGCGGTCGGCCGCCGGGTCGCGGACGACGGCGCCGAGGATGCCCGCCGCCACGTCCCCGGCGCGCAGGACGCCGTCCCCGAAGTGGGCCGCCAGGGCGAGGCCGCTGGTGACGACGGAGATCGCCTCGGCGGTGGACAGCGTGCCGCTGGGCGACTTGAGCTTCGTACGCCCGTCGGCCGTGACGCCGTCGCGCAGCTCGCGGAAGACGGTGACGACGCGGCGGATCTCGTCGATGCCGTCGGGCACGGCGGGCAGGTCCAGGGAGCGGCCGATCTGGTCGACGCGGCGCGAGACGATGTCGACCTCGGCGTCGGCGCTCTCCGGCAGGGGCAGGACCACCGTGTTGAAGCGGCGGCGCAGGGCGCTCGACAGGTCGTTCACCCCGCGGTCGCGGTCGTTGGCCGTCGCGATGAGGTTGAAGCCCCGGACGGCCTGTACCTCCGAGCCCAACTCCGGGATGGGCAGGTTCTTCTCCGACAGGATCGTGATGAGCGTGTCCTGGACGTCGGCGGGGATGCGGGTCAGCTCCTCGACCCGGGCCGTCATCCCGTCGGCCATGGCCCGCATGACCGGGCTGGGCACCAGGGCGTCCCGGCTCGGGCCGTGGGCGAGCAGCTGCGCGTAGTTCCAGCCGTACCGGATCGCCTCCTCCGGCGTGCCGGCCGTGCCCTGCACGAGCAGGGTGGAGTCGCCGCTGACCGCCGCGGCCAGATGCTCCGACACCCATGTCTTCGCCGTGCCGGGCACGCCGAGCAGGAGCAGCGCCCGGTCGGTGGCGAGCGTGGTCACGGCCACTTCGACGATGCGGCGCGGTCCCACGTACTTCGGCGTGATCACCGTGCCGTCCGGCAGCGTGCCGCCCAGCAGGTACGTCGCGACGGCCCACGGTGACATCCGCCAGCGGGCGGGCCGCGGGCGGTCGTCCTGCGCGGCCAGCGCGGCGAGTTCGGAGGCGAACGCGTCCTCGGCGTGCGGCCGCAGCTCCTCACCCTTGTCCGGGCCCGTGCCCCTGTCCGGCGCGGGCGGGGCCGCGGGCGCGGGCACGCCTTCGGACTGGTGGTGGTTCGGGTCGACGGACGTCGGGTCGACGGACACGGACATGGAGCGGTCCCCCTTGCGGCTCGGCCGGTTCGGATCTGGTACCACCGTGCACCACGCCACTGACAATCGGCTCTGACCTGCGCAGACGCATCCGTCACAGGCGATTGTCAGTGGTGGGACCTACCTTCGATCCCATGACTCAGCAGGGGGTGCGCTGGACTGCGGATCAGGTGCTGGCACTGGCGCCTGACACCGCGTCACGCAAGGCGGGCAGCAAGCTCGGCGCGGCCGGGCCGTGGTCGGAGGCGGGCAGTTCCGAGGAGGGGACGGTATGGGGCCTGTGCAGGGGAAGCGGCAGCAAGCCGTACCGGACGGTGATCGACATCGCGGACTCCACCGGGCCCGCGTACAAGTGCAGTTGCCCGAGCCGCAAGTTCCCGTGCAAGCACGCGTTGGGGCTGCTGCTGCTCTGGGCCGGCGAGGACGGCGCGGTGCCGCAGGGGCAGGCGCCGGACTGGGCGGACGAGTGGATCGAGGGCAGGAGGAAGCGCGCGGACGACAAGCGGGCGGAGGGCGCGGCCGGTTCGGCGTCCGCGGGTGATCCGGAGGCGGCGCGGCGCAGGGCGGAGCGGCGAGCCGAGTGGATCACCGCGGGGGCGACGGAGCTGGAGCAGCGGCTGACCGATCTGCTGCGCGGCGGTCTGGCCTCGGCGGAACAGCGAGGGTACGGGCTGTGGGAGGAGACGGCGGCCCGCATGGTCGACGCGCAGGCGCCGGGACTTGCCGCGCGGGTGCGGGAGTTGGGGGCGATACCGTCGTCGGGGCCCGGCTGGCCCGTGCGGCTGCTGGAGGAGTGCGCGCTGCTCCACCTCCTCGACCAGGGGTGGCTGCGCCGGGCCGCGCTGCCCGACGGGCTGGCCGCGACGGTGCGTTCCCGGATCGGGCTGCCCGGTTCGGCGGACGGCCCGCCGGTGCGCGACCGCTGGCTGGTGCTGGCCCAGTACGACACCGCGGACAGCCGCCTCACCACCCGCCGCATCTGGCTGTACGGGGCCGAGTCGGGGCGTACGGCCCTGCTCCTCTCCTACGGGGCCGCCGGGCGTGCACCGGAGCTGACGTTGCCCGTCGGGCTGACGGTGGAAGCGGAGCTGTCCGCGTATCCGGGTGCGGGGCAGTTGCGGGCGGCGCTGGGCGAGCGGTTCGCCGCTCCGGCTCCCACGGGGCTCCGGCCGCCCGGGGTGGGTGTGGCGCAGGCCGCTGCCCAGTACGGCGAGGCGCTCCGGGACGACCCGTGGCTGGAATCGCGGCCCGTGACCCTGGCCCGCGTCATACCGACTCCGGACGGCGACGGCTGGCAGTTGGCGGACGCCGACGGAGAGTTCGCGCTGCCGCTCACCCCGGCCGCCCGGTCCCGCTCCGGTCTGTGGCGGCTGGTCGCCCTCTCCGGCGGCGCTCCGGTGACGGTCTTCGGAGAGTGCGGCCACCGCGGCTTCTCCCCGCTCACGGCCTGGCCGGAGGGTCCGGGCGAGGCGGTGACGCTGTGCTGACGGCACCGGGCTCCAGCCTTCTCGACTCCTTTGCGACTCGCCGCCCACCACCCCTTCCACGACGTCTTCGACAAGGCCTTCTACGAGGCCTTCTACGAGAGGGACGCCCATGACGAGCACCGCTGCCCCCGCTTCCGCGCCTGCCCCCGCTCCCTCTCCCTCTCCCGCTTCCAGGGAGGCGTCGGCCGGGAGCCACTGGGAGGAGCTGGTGACCGTGGCACTGCTGGGGACCACGCGGCGTACGCCGTCGGGCGTCACGTCCCGGCGTGACGCACCGACGGCGCTGCTGGACGCGGCGGCGGTGGAGACCGTGCGGAGACGGGCCGGGATGCGGCCGGGCCGGGCGGCTGCCCGCATCGAGCCCGCGGCGGAGGATTCCCGTCCCGCGCTCCCGCCGGCGGCGGCACGCCGGCTGACGATGCTGCTCGCCGACCGCCCGGGGGCGGGGAGCGGTGGCCGCCGGGGGACGGCCCCCGACCTCATGGAGCTGCTGCCGCAGTGGCTCGCCACGGCGAACCGGCAGGGTTTCGCGGCTCCTCCCCAGGCGCTGCCGGCTCTGCTGGACGCGGCCCGGGGGCGTACGGACCTCCGGCCGGCGGTGCTGGCGTTCGCGGGACCGCGCGCCCTGTGGCTGGCCCGGCTGAACGCGGACTGGCGGTTCGCGCTGCGGGCGGCCCCGGGCGGCGGCGCCGTACTGCCCGGTCCCGAGGAGCCGGAGCGGATGCGCGCGTTGTGGGAGGAGGGGCTGTTCGCCGAGCGGGTCGCGCTGCTGGCGGCGGTCCGGGCGCGGGACGCGGAGGCCGCGCGGGATCTGCTCGCCGGGACGTGGGCGTCGGAGCGGGCCGAGGACCGGTTGATGTTCCTCGACTCGTTGCGGACGGGGCTGTGCGCGGCGGACGAGCCGTTCCTGGAGCGGGCGTTGGCCGACCGGAGCCGCAATGTACGGGCCACCGCGGCGGAGTTGCTGTCCGCACTGCCCGGCTCGGCGCTCGCCGGGCGGATGGCGGAGCGGGCGGGGTCCTGCGTCGCGGTCGACCATACGCACAGCACGCCGACGATAGCGGTGGAGGCCCCGCACGAGTGCGATTCCGGCATGGAGCGCGACGGCGTGGTGGCGAAGGCTCCGGCCGGCCGGGGCGAACGGTCCTGGTGGCTGGGCCAGTTGGTGGAGGCGGCCCCGCTCGACACCTGGTCGCGGCGGCTCGGGGGGCGCACGCCGGAGGAGATCGTGGCGCTGCCCGTGGCCGACGACTGGCAGGACGAGCTGCATGCCGCTTGGTGCCGGGCTGCGGTGCGGCAGCGGGACCCCTCCTGGTCCAGAGCGCTGCTGGGGACACCGGCGGCGCCGGAGGCGGGCGGGCCGGGAGCGGTTTCCCTGGCCGAGCGGGCGAAGCTGCTCGGCACGTTGGCCGCCGAGGAGCGGGCGGAGTGGGTGGCGGGCTTCATAGCCGTGCACGGACTGTCGGAGGCGTTTCAGCTACTCGGGGTGTGCGCGGTGCCCTGGGCCGGCCCGTTGGGACGGGCGGTGGTGGACGCGCTCAACATCGCGCGGGACGCGGGGAGTTATCCATGGAGTTTCAGCGGAGTCATGGGACTGGCCGAGCGCTGTCTGGATCCGGCGGAGGCCGTCCGCCTCGAAACGCTCACAGCCGTCCCCGACGAGTCGGAGAACGCGGCGCCGGGCGCGGGAGGTTACTGGGCCGAATCCTTCCAACGCCTGGTCACGACCCTGCGCCTAAGAGCAGCAATCCAAACGGAACTCACGCACCCGTAACCCCACTAGCCAGGACCGCGAGGAAGGACGCGCCCAGCCACGACCGCCCCGCACCAAACCACACACCAACACCCCCACTCCCCAGGGGCGCGAGGAACGGCGCGACCAGCCACACCCAACCCGCACCAGACCTCCCTCCGTCACCCCCACCCCCCAAGGGGCTCGGGGAACGGCGTGCCCAGCGACGACCGCCCCGCGCCATACCACACACCAACACCCCCACTCCCCAGGGGCGCGGGGAACTGCGCGACCAGCCACCACGGACCCGCACCCACCCACGCACACCAGGCCCCCACCCCCGGCCAACCCGCCGGGCGCAGCCCTACACAGGCCGGCGCACATTCACCCGCACCCAGTCCACGATGACCGCGCTCGTCACCCCGGCCGGGAAGACCTCCGCGACACCCATCTCCTTGAGCGACACGACATCCGCCTCAGGGATGACCCCGCCGCCGAACACCGTGATGTCCGCGGCGTCGCGCTCCTTCAGAAGCTCGATGACCGCGGCGAACAGCGTGTGGTGCGCGCCGGAGGGGACGGACAGCCCGATCACATCGGCGTCCTCCTGGATCGCCGTGCCCACGACGTGCTCGGGCGTCTCCTGGAGGCCGGTGTAGATGACCTCCATACCCGCGTCCCGCAGCGCCCGCGCGATCGCCTTCGCCCCGCGATCGTGTCCGTCGAGCCCCGGTTCGGCCACCACCACGCGGATCGGACCGGTTGCCGAATCCATCACTGCCTCCATCAACCGACTGCACCGATCTGCAGAGATCTGTCTCGCCCAGCAACGATCACCACACCGCGACGGCGCCCCGCCACCGTGCACGCGCCCGCACTCGTCCCTTGCGTGCATCCCAGACATGCCCGGCACAGCCGCCCCGCACCGCACGGTCCGGATAAGTGAACGAACGTTATCTCCAGCATCCCGCAACCGGCAGTTTCGCGGTGGAGACCGAGGGGGAAATCACACGGTGGGACAAGTTCGCAGCGCATCGATCCCGCACACCGCGACACACGGTTCGCACCCGGGACGGGCGCAAGGGAAACCGTTACGAGGTCTCCGCACCTCCGCGCCGTCAGCCGCGCGACGAGGTGGTGCGGCGCATCGGCGATCGCACGACGACGGACACCCCGTCGCTCGACCGGCGTCACCCACGCCGCACGTGCACCGTCGCCGTCCTCACCCATCGGCTTCCCACGAGGGCACACGGGGGACAGAGGGTTCCTGCCGTGCGCCGACGGGAGGTCGGCCATGAAGGTCACCAGGGCACTGCTGCCCCTTCTTCCACTCTGTCAGCGCCTGCTCCCCACCAGACTGGCCGGGCTCTCACTGACCCTGCTGAAGGCGACGGCCCTGGAGATCGCGATCCTCGCCGGCCATCTCGTCCTCTACCCGTCCGGCATCACCCCGGAGCGCCGCCGGTCCCCGATCCCGGCCCGGTCCCTGGCCGACCTGCCCGACCCGGACCTCGACGCGGACGGCACGGGCCGCACCGCCGACGCGGCCCGGCTGCCCACTCCGGACAAGCCCCCGGTCGTCCTGCTGCACGGCTTCATAGACAACCGCTCGGTCTTCGTGCTGCTGCGGCGTTCGCTGGCCCAGCACGGCCGGCAGCAGATCGAGTCGCTCAACTACTCCCCGCTGACCTGCGACATACGGACGGCTGCCGAGCTGCTCGGCCGGCACATCGAGGAGATCTGCGAGCGCACCGGCCGCCAGGAGGTGGACATCGTCGGGCACAGTCTCGGCGGACTGATCGCGCGCTATTACGTGCAGCGCCTGGGCGGTGACATCCGCGTCCGGACCCTGGTCACCCTGGGCACCCCGCACGCGGGCACCCGCGTCGTGCCGCTGATGAACGCGCACCCGATCGTCCGGCAGATGCGCCCGGGCTCCGGCGTACTCGAAGAACTGCGCAAGCCCGCCCCGCACTGCCGTACGCGGTTCGTGAGTTTCTGGAGCGACCTCGACCAGCTGATGGACCCGCTGGAGACGGCGTGCATCGAGCACCCGGATCTGCTCGCCCAGAACGTGCGCGTGAGCGGAATCGGACATCTCGCCCTGCCGGTGCACCCGGCGGTCGCGGCCGGCATCCGCCAGGCCCTGGACGCCGAGGAGGACACCGCCCGCGCCGCCGCTCACACCGGCGGCCTGACAGTGGCGTGACCGGGAGGGCGTGACCAAGAGGGCGCGATGGGGAGGACGTATCCGCGGGGGCTCAACCGGAAGCGGACGTCTGGAGGCGATCCGCCCCGAACCGGGGCAACGGGGAGCGGCCGGAAGCGCCTAGGACCTGTCCGGTCGATCACGGCGAAGACGCGGGGTGTGGCACGCACATCTGCGGCGTTGTCGTCGGTTGCCGACGCTCCGCGTCGAC
>NZ_JBHXTO010000204.1:0-11799 GCF_042677425.1 Streptomyces sp. NPDC127119
CCTCCGCCTTGCAGCTGCACGCACCACACCCCGCTCACCGGCGCCCACAAGGCACCGCAGCTTTCCTTCGCCGTGATCGACCGGACAGGTCCTAGCCGTCAGGGGTGCCGCGGGTGGATCTCCCCGTTCGTCGCCGCCAGCGGGGCGCCGCTGCCGCCCCAGCGCAGCGCGACGATCTCCGCGGCGACGGACACGGCCACCTCCTCGGGCGTACGCGCCCCGAGGTCGAGGCCCACCGGCGAACGCAGCCGCGCCAGTTCGGCCTCGTCCAGCCCGCCGTCCCGCAGCCGCTTCATCCGGTCGTCGTGCGTACGCCGGCTGCCCATCGCCCCGATGTACGCGGCCGGACGGCGCAGCGCCTCCTCCAGGAGCGGCACGTCGAACTTGGGGTCATGGGTGAGGACACAGATCACCGTGCGCTCGTCGGTCTCCGTCTTCTGCAGGAAGCGGTGCGGCCACTCGACGACGACCTCGACACCCTGCGGGAAGCGCTTCGGGGTGGCGAAGACGGGCCGCGCGTCGCACACGGTGACCCGGTAGCCGAGGAACGCGCCGATCCGGGCGACCGCCGCCGCGTAGTCGATCGCCCCGAAGACCAGCATGCGCGGCGGGGGAGCGAAGGAGTGCAGGAAGACCGTCACCGCGTCCTCGCGCCGCTCACCGTGCGGTCCGTAGTGCCGCCGGCCGGTGGCGCCCAGGGCCAGTTCGCCCCGCGCGTCGGCGGTGACAGCCACGTCCAGGCCGGGCGTGCCGAGGGTTCCGGACACCTCGTCCGCCCAGACGGCGAGGGTCGCCCCGCGCCGCGCGGGGCCGTCGATGACCGTCGCCACGGTCACCGGGCGGGCCGCGGCCACCGACTCCGCGACCGCCCCGAAGGACGGATCGAGTGCGGCCGTCACGGGCCGTACGAGGAGGGTGATCTCCCCGCCGCAGGTCAGCCCGACGGCGAAGGCGTCCTCGTCGCTGTACCCGAAGGTCTCCAGGCGGGCCTCACCCGACCCGACGACCTCCTGCGCCAGCTCGTACACCGCGCCCTCGACGCAGCCGCCCGACACACTGCCCACCACCTCGTCGCCGGGCCCGACGGCCATGGAGGCACCGGGGTCCCGGGGCGCGCTGCGGCTGACGGCGACGACGGTGGCGAGCCCGAAGGCGGAGCCCTCCGCGTACCACCGGCCGAGCGCCGGGAGGATCTCACGCATCGTCCGCTCCTCTCACCACCGCGGCCAGACGTTCCAGCGCGGCCAGACTGTGGCCCTCGACGAACGCGTCCACGCTCGGCAGCGCCGCCGCCATTCCGGCGGCCACGGGCGCGTATCCGGGACGGGCCTTGCGCGGATTGGCCCAGATCACCCGGTGCGCGAGCCGGTGCAAGCGTCGCATCTGGGCGGCGAGCGGTTCCGGATCGCCACGCTCCCAGCCGTCCGACAGCACGACGACGACCGCGCCGCGTGCCATGCCGCGCTGCCCCCACCGGTCGAGGAAGTCCCGCAGCAGCTCGCCGAGCCGGGTGCCGCCGCGCCAGTCGGGTACGGCCGCCGCGACCGCGGCCAGCGCGGTGTCGGGGTCGCGGTGCGCCAGCTCACGGGTCACCCGTGTGAGCCGCGTACCGACCGTGAACACCTCCGTGCGCACCCGGCCGCCGTGCGCGGCGGCATGCGCGAACCGCAGCAGCGCGTCCGCGTACGCCGCCATCGAACCGCTCACGTCCACCAGCAGCACCACCCGCCGCGGTCGCCCGGCCCGCGCCCTGCGCAGCGGCGGCGCGGGCTCGCCGCCCCGCCGCAGCATCTCCCGCACGGTCCGCCGCGGATCGAAGGACCCGCGCCGGGCCGGCCGCAGCCGCGCGGTACGCCGGGGCTCCCCGCGCAGCGCGAACGCGGCCAGCAGACGCCGCAGTTGAGCCCGCTCCGCCTCGGTGAGCCCCGCGAAGTCCCGGTGCCGCAGCACCTCGGCCGAACTGGCGAGCACCGCCGCGGGCACGCCGTCCCGCTCACCCTCCCCGCCGGTACGGGGAGCGGGCCCGGCGTCCCGTACCGCCACTCTCAGCCGCGTCGCGGGAGCGGCCCGCACCGCCCTGCCCATGGCCCCCGCGCCCCCGAAATAGGCCGCGAACACCCGGTCGTACCGCTCCAGATCGTCCCGGCTCCCGCACAGGGTGAGCCGCCCCGACCAGTACACGTCGGACCGCGTCCCCGGCCGCAGCACATCGAGCGCGCCGATGAGCGCCTGTACGCGATCGGGGCCCGCGTCGACCCCGGCGGCCCGCAGGGCACGGGCGAAGCCCACCAGCACGGCGGGCCCGTCGACAGCCTCCCGCGCGTTCACGCCCCGGCTCATGTCCCCCGCCATGTCCCGGCTCACGCCCCGCGCACCGCGAGCAGCGCCGTCAGGTCGAGCCCCCGGGCCCGCTCCAGGTCCTCCCGGTACTTCAGCACCGACCCCAGCGTGGCCACCGCCAGCTCCGCGTCGGCCTCCGTGGCGCCCAGCGCGGCCATCGCCTCCGCCCAGTCGATGGTCTCCGCGACCCCCGGCGGCTTGACCAGCTCCTGTGCCCGCAGGGCCTGTACGAGGGCGGTCACCTGCTCGGCGAGCCGCGCCGAGGCGGCAGGCACCCGCCGCCGCACGATGGCGAGTTCGCGCGCGAAGCCCGGGTGGTCGAGCCAGTGGTAGAGGCAGCGCCGCTTCAGCGCGTCGTGCACCTCGCGGGTCCGGTTGGAGGTGAGCACCACGACCGGCGGCGACTTCGCGCGCAGGGTGCCGAGTTCGGGGATCGTCACCGTGTACTCGGACAGCAGCTCCAGCAGGAAGGCCTCGAACTCGTCGTCGGCGCGGTCGATCTCGTCGACGAGCAGCACGCACGACCGGGTCTCCAGGGCCCGCAGCAGCGGCCGGGCGATCAGGAACCGCCGCCCGTACAGTTCGTCCTCCAGCCGGTCCGCGTCGGTGAACCCGGCCGCCTCCGCCGCCCGCAGATGCAGCAGCTGGCGCGGGAAGTCCCAGTCGTACAGCGCCTGGGAGGCGTCGATGCCCTCGTAGCACTGGAGGCGGATCAGCGGGGCGTCCAGGGCGGTGGCGAGGGCCGACGCGAGCGCGGTCTTGCCCACGCCCGCGTCGCCCTCGCAGAAGATCGGCCGCCGCAGCCTGAGCGCGAGGAAACAGGCGACCGCCAGCCCGTCGTCGACGAGATACCCGCTTTGTTCGAGCCGGACCCGCACGTCGTCGGGCCCGGCCGGCCACGCGGACCGGCCGCCGGCCCCGCCGCCCGTCCCGCCCTCCTGCTCCTCGCGTGCGATCGGCCTCACCCCATTCCCGCGGCGGCCAGCACCGAGCGCCGTGTGAGCACCCGTGCCAGCTGCGCCCGGTACTCGGCGGAGGCCGCCGGGTCGGAGGCCGGCCGTGTCCCCTCGGCCGCCGCCTGCGCGGCCCGTGCCACCCCGTCAGGCCCCACGCCCGCCAGCGCCTCCTCGGCGGCGGAGGCCCGCAGGGGAGTGGTCCCCATGTTGGTGAGGCCGATCCGGGCCTCCGCGATGTGCCCGTCCTCGCGTCGCACGAGCGCCGCCACCCCGACCATGGCCCAGGCCTGCGCCACCCGGCTGAACTTCTCGTAGTGGAAGCCCCAGCCGTCGTACTCGCCGGTCTTCGGGACCCGTATCTCCACCAGCAACTCGTCCGGCCGCAGGGCGGTCCGGAGGAAGTCGACGAAGAACTCCCGGGCGGGGATCGTCCGTCGGCCGCCCGGACCCGCCGCGATCAGTTCCGCGTCCAGCGCGAGCGCCACCGCGGGCAGGTCGCCGCCCGGATCGGCGTGGGCGAGCGAGCCGCCGAGCGTGCCGCGATGGCGGATGGCCGGGTCGGCGACCGTGGCCGCCGCCGCGGCCAGGAGGCCCGCGTGATGGCGTACCAGCGGGTCGGCGATGACGTCGTGGTGGCTGGTCAGCGCGCCGACGACCAGCGCGTCGCCCTCCTCGCGGACCCCGCGCAGCCCGGGGATCCGGCCCACGTCGACGAGCAGTTCGGGAAAGGCGAGCCGCATCCTCAGCAGCGGCAGCAGGCTCTGTCCGCCGGCGAGGACCTTCGCGTCCTCGCCGGTCCCGGCGAGCGTACGGACGGCGTCGTCGACGCTCGTGGGCCGTACGTACTCGAATGCCGGAGGAATCATGACCGCTCAGCCCCTTCCCAGCCGGACCGGTCCGCCTGCGCGGACCGCAGGGCCTCCCAGACGCGCCCCGGTGAGCAGGGCATCCGCACGTCGTGGACGCCCAGGGGCCGCAGCGCGTCCACGATCGCGTTGACGACGGCCGGGGTGGAGGCGATCGTCCCGGCTTCCCCGACTCCCTTGACGCCCAGGGGGTTGGAGGTGGCGGGCGTCTCCGTGCGGTCGGTGGTGAACTCGGGCAGGTCCGGTGCGGCGGGCACCAGATAGTCGGCCATGGTGCCGGACACGAGGTTGCCCTCGTCGTCGTACACGGCCTCCTCGTAGAGCGCCTGCGCGATGCCCTGGGCGAGGCCGCCGTGCACCTGGCCCTCGACGATCACCGGGTTGACCACCTTGCCGACGTCGTCCACGCAGACGTACGAACGGATCGAGGTCCGGCCGGTCTCCGTGTCGACCTCGACCGCGCACAGGTGGGTGCCGTGCGGGTAGGAGAAGTTCTCCGGGTCGAGCAGATGCTCGGCGTTGATGGTCGGCTCCATGCCGTCGGGCAGGTCGTGCGAGGAGAACGTCTCGAAGGCGACCTCCTGGATCGTCCTGCCCTCCTCGGGCGACCCCTTCACCGAGAACACGCCGTCCGCGAAGTCGAGGTCGCGCTCGTCGGCCTCCAGCAGATGCGCGGCCACCTTCCGCGCCTTCTCGACCACCTTCTCCGCCGCGTGATGCACGGCGGCGCCGCCGACGACCAGCGACCGCGAGCCGTACGTGTCCATGCCCTGCGGCGCCGACCTGGTGTCGCCGTGCAGGACCTCCACGTCCTCGAAGGGCACCCCCAGCGCGTCGGCGGCGATCTGGCTCCAGCAGGTCTCGTGCCCCTGCCCGTGCGGACTGGTCCCGGTGACCACCTCGACCTTGCCGGTGGGCAGCATCCGGATGCTCGCCGCCTCCCAGCCACCGGCCCCGTACCGCAGATCCCGCAGCACCCGGCTCGGCGCGAGCCCGCACATCTCGGTGTACGTGGACACACCGATGCCCAGCCGCACCGGGTCACCGCTCTCGTTGCGCTTGGCCTGCTCGGCCCGCAGCTCGTCGTATCCGAAGAGCGCGAGCGCCTTGTCGGTGGCGGCCTCGTAGTTGCCGCTGTCGTAGGTCAGCCCCGCGATCGACGTGTACGGGAACTCCTCGTGCCCGATCCAGTTCCGGCGCCGCAACTCCACCGGATCCAGGCCCACTTCGACGGCCAGCTCGTCCATGATCCGCTCGATGGCGTACGTGGCCTCCGGGCGCCCGGCACCCCGGTACGCGTCCGTGGGCGTCCGGGTCGTGAACACACCCGTGCACGTGAACGCGTACGCGTCCATCTTGTAGATCGCCGGATACATGAAAGCGCCGAGGATCGGGATGCCCGGCGTGACGAGCATCAGGTAGGCGCCCATGTCGGCGAGCAGATCCACCTTCAGGCCGAGCAGTCTGCCCTCACCGGTCGCGGCGACCTCGATGTCCTGGATCTGGCCGCGCCCGTGGTGGGTGGCGAGGTAGCCCTCGGAGCGGGACTCCGTCCACTTCACCGGCCGGCCCAGACGCCGGGCAAGGTCGAGGGCGATGACCTCTTCCCCGTACACCTGGAGTTTCGAGCCGAAGCCGCCGCCGACGTCGGGGGCGACCACGCGCAGTTTGTGTTCGGGGATGCCGGTGACCATGGCGAGCATCACGCGCAGGACGTGCGGGATCTGGGTCGCCGAGTGGACGGTGTACTCGCCGGACGCGGCGAGCGGGGTCACGACGACCGACCGCGGCTCCATGGCGTTGGGAATGAGGCGCTGCTGGTGGTAGCGGCGGTGCAGGACGACGTCGGCGCGCTCCCTGACCGCCTCGTAGCTCTCACCCGTGGCCAGCGGCCAGACGTAGCAGCGGTTGGTCCCCTTGTCCGCGTGGACCAGCGAGGCGTCGTCCGCGAGCGCGGCCTCCAAATCGAGTATCGGGGGCAGGGGTTCGTAGTCGACCTCGATCGCTTCGAGCGCGTCGGCGGCCGTGTACCGGTCGCGGGCCACGACGACCGCCACCGGGTCGCCCGCGTACCTGACCTCGTCCACCGCCACGGCCGGATGGTCGGGCAGGACGATGTCCTCGGTCACCGGCCACGCGCACGGCAGCGAGGCCAGGCCCTCGGCGAGGTCGCGGCCGGTGAACGCGGCGACGACACCGGGCCGTTCGAGGGCGGGGGAGGCATCGATGCGCTCGATGCGGGCGTGTGCCATCGGGCTGCGCAGGATCGCCAGGTGCAGCAGGCCGGTGACGCCGATGTTGTCGGTCCAGTTGGTCTGTCCGGTGACGAGCCGCGCGTCCTCCTTGCGGGGGCGGGACCGCCCGACCTCGCGCTCGCCGGTCCGCTCGCTCATGGGGCCACCTCCTGGGCCGCGGGCTCGGTGGCCCCGGCGGCGTCGAGGACCGCGCGCACGATGTTCTGGTAGCCGGTGCAGCGGCAGAGGTTGCCCTCCAGGGCATGGCGTACGTCGTCGGCGCTCGGCGCCGGGTTCTCCCTGAGGAGGTCGCGCGCGGCCATGATCATGCCGGGGGTGCAGTAGCCGCACTGCAGGGCGTGCCGCTCATGGAACGCCTTCTGGAGGGGATGCCACTCCCCGTTCACCGCCAGCCCCTGGACGGTGGTCACTTCGCTCCCGTCGGCCTGGACGGCGAGCACCGAGCAGCTCTTCGCGGTCACACCGTCCAGGTCGACCGTGCAGGCCCCGCAGTTGGAGGTGTCGCAGCCGACGGGGGTGCCGGTCAGGCCCAGCCGGTCACGCAGGTAGTGGACCAGCAGAAGACGGGGTTCGACCTCGTCCTCGTACTTCGTGCCGTCCACCGTCACCGAGATTCGGGTCATGTGCCCTCCCAGGGAACCGTGCGAGGGTGCGTGGGAATTCAGCCACCGGACGTGATGGGCGTCACTCTAGAACCGCGCCCCGGGAGGAGCGAGGGCCTGGGCAGGCCTTTGTTGAACGTTGATCCGTCCTGGGGCGGCTTCGGAGCGTCCGGCGTTCGAGGACCGGGAGAGCGGGTCCGGCGACGGCCGAATACCACAACTACCTTTCAAAAAAGGTGACTTACTCTCAGGTCAGGAGACTTGACGGGCTGAAGATGCACACGGGACTGTTGTGTACATGTCGAAGTTGCGTGTGCATCTGCTCGGCGTCCTCGTTCTCCTGACCGGTCTCCTGTCGACCGCGGGAGCCCAGTCCGCCGCCGCCCTCCCCGACGACCTGTGGTTCGACCCGGCCGCCGCCGCGACCCTCACGGTCCAGAACGGCCGCTTCACCGACGGGCTCGGCCGCGAGGTCGTGCTGCGCGGCTACAACGTCTCCGGCGAGACGAAGCTGGCGGAGAACAACGGCCTGCCGTTCGCCTCGGTCGCCGACGCCAAGAAGTCCGCGACCGCGCTGCGCGCCCTCGGCGGCGGCAACTCCGTGCGGTTCCTGCTCTCCTGGGCGTACGCCGAACCGGTGCGCGGCCAGGTGAACACCGCCTACCTGGCCGCCGCCACCGACCAGATGCGCGCCTTCCTGGACGCCGGGATCCGGATCTACCCCGACTTCCACCAGGACCTCTACTCGCGCCACCTCTTCGACCCCGACAGCTGGTACACGGGCGACGGCGCCCCCAAGTGGGCCGTCGACGCCGGTGACTACCCGGACGAGTACTGCGGCATCTGCCCCTTCTGGGGCCAGAACATCACCTCGAACGCGGCCGTCACCGAGGCGTCGTACGACTTCTGGCACAACGCCTTCGGCCTCCAGGACGCCTTCCTCACCACCGCGCAGACCACCATGGCCTACGTCGAACAGCACCTGACCGACGCCCAGTTCGCCGGTGTCGTCGGCTTCGACCCGTACAACGAGCCCCACGCCGGCATCTACGACCCGGGTCAGACGAGCCGGGCGTGGGAGAAGGACGTGCTCTGGCCCTTCTACGCGAAGTTCCGGGCGCGGATGGACGCGGCGGGCTGGCAGGACAAACCCGCCTTCGTGGAACCGAACCTCTTCTGGAACGCCAACATCGACTTCCAGAAGCAGGAGGGCGGCCTCCTCGACTCGGGCACGCTCGGCCCGCGCTATGTCTTCAACACCCACTTCTACGACCAGAAGGCGATCTCGGGCGTCTTCATGTGGGGCAAGGCGGAGAACGGGCAGTACGCCGCCGACTTCGGCACCGTGCGCGACCGGGCCGCTGCGACCGGCACCGCCGCGGTCGTCAGCGAGTTCGGCCACCCCCTCTCCGGCACCGTCTCCGACAAGGCGCCGACCGTCCTCAAAGCCATGTACCAGGCACTCGACTCCCGCGTGAAGGGCGGCAGTTGGTGGGCCAGCCCCACCCAGTCGGGTCCCGTCCTGTCCGGCTCGCAGTGGCAGTGGGACATCTACAACGGCCGCCACCACGAACTGATGAACGGCAACGCCGACAAGGTGCTCACCACCGGTGACGCCTGGAACGACGAAGACCTCTCCGCCGTACGCCTCGACGACTCCGGGACGGCCGTGCTGCGCCAGGACGCCCGGCTCCTCGACCGCGTCTACCCGAGCGCGACGGCGGGGAAGACGGTCGCCTTCACCTACGAGGACCGTTCGCGCGACGGCTCCACCACCCTCACCTGGAACCCGGTCCCCAGCTCCCTGCCGCGCGTGGCCGAACTCGTCGGCTCCGGCCAGTACGCGCTCCAGGTGTGGCGCTCGGACGGCAGCGCCGAGCCCACCGAACTGCACCTTCCCGCGTCCTTCCCGACGGCCTCCACGACGGTCGTCTCCGACCTCGGAGTGACGGCCTCGCCGCCCGCGTACACCAGGACCACACCGATCGCGGCAGCACGCGAACCGGGCGGCACGGGCAGCCGCCGCCTCCTGCTGACCGCCGCGGACACGGGTGTCCTGCACTACGCCCTGGTCACCAACGGCGCGACGGCCCCGTCCACGACACTGCTCGACGCCGCGCGCACCGAACTGGCGAACTGGGCGGCGACAAAGGTGGGCTGACGGTAGGCCGGGGAGGAGTGTTCTTCCTCGGGGCCAGGACGGCGGAGTTCCGCTTCACCGGACCCAACGGCCCTACGGCGGGGCGACGTTGACAGCTGGGGCACCCCCGGATAAGAGAGGGCTTAAGGCCTCATCAGGGCCGGTTTTCTCTGGATCCTCCGTATCCGGCAAAGAGGGGTTCGTCCCCTGAAGGGGGTGCCTGATGCGTCATACGCTCAGCCCTGTACGGCCGGCCCACGACTGCGCCGCCGCCTGCCCCGTACCGCTGTCGCCGCAAGCACTGGCCCAGCTGTACGCCCGCTATCTCGAACTGACCAAAGAACGCCGCCTGCCCAGGAACACGACCTTCGAGGAGTACTACGCCATATGGCGTGCGGGCCGGCGGGGCGAGAACCTCGTCGGCCTCGACGACGGGTCGATCGACCCGGGCCCCAGCACCGACAAGCAGCTGATCACCCGCCCCGCTACCCAACTCCGCGGCACCGTGCGGACGCTGGTGCTGCTCGTCGACTTCCCCGACCAGCCGCACGAGGTCGACCACGGCCCCGGCCACTACGACAGCATGCTGTTCGGCCTGGACGAGTTCCCGAGCGGCAGCATGCGCTCCTTCTACCGGCAGGTCAGCGGCTTCGACACCTCGCCCAGTACTGGCATCGACATCCAGGGCGCGGTGCACGGCTGGTTCCGGATGCCGCAACCCCTGTCGTTCTACGCCGACGGCAACTCGGGCATGAACGCCAACTTTCCGCGCAACACACAGGGGCTGGCGCGTGACGCCGTACTGGCGGCCCGTGACGCGGGGGTCGACTTCAGCTCCTTCGACGCGCTCGACGAAGGCGCCGTCACCGCCCTGTTCATCATCCACGCCGGACGCGGCGCCGAGCAGACGACCCAGCGCGGCGACCTGTGGAGCCTCAAGTGGACGATCCCCGACGGGGTCGAGGTCGCGCCCGGCCTGTCGGTCCGTACGTTCCTGACCGTGCCCGAGGACTGCGCCGTCGGAGTCTGCGCCCATGAATGGGGGCACCTCGCGGCACGCTGGGCCGACTACTACGACACCGGACAGCAGCAGCTGACCCGGTCGGCCGGCCTCGGCAACTACTGCCTCATGTCGGGCGGTTCCTGGGGCAACGGCGGACTGACGCCGGTGTTCCCGACGGCCATGCTGCGGATGTTCCACGGCTGGATCGAACCCCAGGTGGTCAACAAGACCACCCGCGACATCAGGATGCGGCCCGCCGCGGAGGACGGGAGCGCGGTGTTCGTCCAGAACCCCGAGACGATGTCCGACAGCCAGTACATCCTCGTCGAGTACCGGCGCCGTCGGGGGCAGGACGCGTTCCTGCCCGACGAGGGGATCGCCGTGTACGTCGTCGACGAGTCGATCGACAACGTCAACGACGAGCAGAACCTCGCGATCGAACTCCTCCAGGCCGACGGCCGCGGCGACCTCTCCCGGATGTTCGGACGGGGCAACCGGGGTGACAGCGACGACCTCTACCCGTTCGGGGACAGGAACACGGTCGGCGAGAAAACGGAGCCTCCGCTCAATCTGCCCGACGGCAAGTGGACGGGGGTCACGGTCGAGACGGCGGGTACGCCCGGAGCCGACGAAATGACGGTCCACATCACGGTGGCCCCTTCGGGGTGAGGGCGGGGACTCCCGGTCGCGCTTTCGGGTGCGGCCGGGTGGGGGCCGTTCGCGCAGTTCCCCGCGCCCCTGAAGGGGGCGCCCGATTGGCGCCGGTTGCGCATTCAGGGGCGCGGGGAACGGCGCAGTCCTTTGTCTTTTAGGGGCGCGGGGAACTGCGCGGCCAGCCACTACGCGCCCGCAGGCGACGATGCACACGGGCGCGCCCCCGTCACCGCGCAAGTGAGAGGGCGAGCAGGCCGGCAGCGGCGGCGAGGCCCGTCATTCCGAGCGCGAACGTCAGGACCAGCCGCCGCCGCAACCCGCCGTACACCTCCTCGTACTCACCCCGCAATTCCACCCCACGCAAAGCCGTACGCCTCCAGGAAGCCCGCGCGAGCCCCACGTACTCCTCCACGAACCGCTCCTCCACCTCCACCCGTTGCCCATCGGTCAGCCACCCGAACTGCCGGGCAAAACGCGCAGCCACGAGCCGCCCGTCACCAAGCGTCGCCTCGATCAGCAGATGCCCCTCCACCTCGGCGATCAGCGCCCCCGCATCGACCGCCCGGTCGTCCATCGCGGTCACCGAAGAGCCCCCTCGATCTCGGGATGGTGGAGATCGAAGGCCGGCGATTCGGAACGAATACGAGGCAGCACGACGAAGTTGTGCCGCGGCGGCGGGCAGGACGTGGCCCACTCCAGCGAGCGGCCGTACCCCCACGGGTCGTCGACCTCCACCTTCTCGCCGTACTTCGCCGTCTTCCAGATGTTGTAGAAGAACGGCAGCAGTGACAGCCCGAGGACGAAGGAGAAGACAGTGGAGACCGTGTTGAGGAACGTGAGTCCTTCCACGGCCAGATAGTCGGGAATCCGGCGCTGCATTCCGTTCGTGCCCAGCCAGTGCTGGACGAGGAACGTCCCGTGGAAGCCGATGAACAGCGTCCAGAAGGTGATCTTCCCGAGGCGTTCGTCGAGCATCTTGCCGG
>NZ_JBHXTO010000205.1:0-11455 GCF_042677425.1 Streptomyces sp. NPDC127119
CCCTTAAGGGGCGCGGGGAACTGCGCGACCGGCCCCCACCGGCCCGCAGACGACCACGCACCCCCAAAAAAACACGCACCCCAAAAAAGGCCCCGTCAGCGGTCGCTGAACCGCTCCCCCTTCGCCGCCTTCTCCACCAGCAGCGCTGGCGGCGCGAACCGCTCCCCGTACCGCTCGGCGAGCTCCCGCGCGCGGGCCACGAACGCGGCCGGCCCGGTGCCGGACCCGTCACCGCCCTCGTAACCGTTGATGTACTGCAGGACACCGCCCGTCCAGCCGGGGAAGCCGATCCCGAAGATGGATCCGATGTTGGCGTCGGCGACCGAGGTCAGGACGCCCTCCTCCAGGAGGCGGACGGTGTCGAGCGCTTCGGAGAACAGCATGCGCTCCTGCATGTCCCGGAAGGGGATCTTCGCGTCCGGGCGCGTGAAGTGCTCCCGCAGTCCGGGCCACAGCGCGGCCCGCTTGCCGTCCGCCCCGTACTCGTAGAAGCCCGCGCCGCCGCTGCGCCCGGTGCGGCCGAACTCGTCGACCATGCGGTCGACGACCTCGTCGGAGGGGTGCGCCGTCCACGTGCCGCCCGCCTCCTCGACGGCCCGCTTCGACTCGGCGCGGATCTTGCGGGGCAGGGTGAGCGTCAGCTCGTCCATCAGGGAGAGCACCTTGGCGGGGTAGCCGGCCTGGGCGGCGGCCTGTTCGACGGAGGCGGGCTCGATGCCCTCGCCGACCATCGCCACGCCCTCGTTGATGAAGTGCCCGATGACCCGGGAGGTGAAGAAGCCGCGCGAGTCGTTGACGACGATCGGGGTCTTCCTGATCTGCCGTACGAGGTCGAAGGCGCGGGCCAGGGCCTCGTCGCCGGTGCGCCCGCCCTTGATGATCTCGACGAGGGGCATCTTGTCGACGGGCGAGAAGAAGTGCAGTCCGACGAAGTCGCTCTGCCGCTCGACGCCCTCGGCGAGCGCGGTGATCGGCAGGGTCGAGGTGTTGGAGCAGAGCAGCGCGTCCGGTTCGACGATGTGCTGGATCTCCTGGAACACCTTGTGCTTGAGCGCCGGGTCCTCGAAGACGGCCTCGATGACGGCGTCGCAGCCCGCCACGTCCTGGGGATCCGCGGTGGGCGTGATGCGGGCGAGCAGCGCGTCCGCCTTCTCCTGGCTCGTACGGCCGCGGGAGACGGCCTTGGCGCAGAGCTTCTCGGAGTAGGCCTTGCCCTTGGCGGCGGCCTCGGCGGAGACGTCCTTGAGGACGACGTCGATGCCGGCGCGGGCGCACGAGTACGCGATGCCGGCGCCCATCATCCCGGCGCCGAGTACGGCGACCCTGCGGACCTGGCGGGGTTCGACGCCCTGGGGGCGGTTGGCGCCGGAGTTGACGGCCTGGAGGTCGAAGAAGAAGGCCTGGATCATGTTCTTGGAGGTCTGGCCCGCGGCCAGTTCCACGAAGTAGCGCGCCTCGATGACCTGCGCGGTCTCGAAGTCGACCTGGGAGCCCTCGACGGCCGCCGCGAGGATGTTGCGCGGCGCCGGGTAGGGCGCGCCGCCCGTCTGCTTGCGCAGGTTGGCCGGGAAGGCGGGCAGGTTCGCCGCGAACTTCGGGCTGGCGGGGGTGCCGCCCGGGATGCGGTAGCCGGGCTTGTCCCAGGGCTGGCTCGACTCGGGGTTGGCGTCGATGAAGGCGCGGGCCTTGGCCAGCATCTCCTCCTGGGTGGCCGCCACTTCGTGGACGAGGCCGTTCTCCAGGGCGCGCCGCGGGCTGTACTGGGTGCCCTGGAGGAGCACCTTGAGGAGGGCGTCGGCGATACCGAGGAGGCGTACGGTCCTGACGACGCCGCCGCCTCCGGGCAGCAGGCCGAGCGTCACCTCGGGGCAGCCGATCTTGGAGCCGGGCGCGTCGAGGGCGACCCGGTGGTGGCAGGCCAGCGCGATCTCGAAGCCGCCGCCCAGGGCCGCGCCGTTCATGGCGGCGACGACGGGCTTGCCGAGGGTCTCGATCCTGCGCAGGTCGCGCTTGATGGCGAGGCCGCCGTCGAGGAGCTGCTGGGCCGTCTCGGGGGTGACCCGGATGAGGTCGCGCAGGTCGCCGCCCGCGAAGAACGTCTTCTTGGCGGAGGTGAAGACGATGCCGCGGACGGCCGCGGGGTCGGCCCGCACCTCGGACTCAAGGCGGTCGGCGATCGCGGTGAGCGACGCGCGGAACGCCTGGTTCATGGTGTTCGCGGACTGGCTGGGATCGTCGAGGACCAGGGTGACGACACCGGTGTCGTCCTGTTCCCAGCGGATGGTGGTGCTCTCGGTCATGAGGGTTTTCTCCGTAGAAGTCCGGGGGTCCACTGAAGTCCCGGGTGCCGCTGACGTCCCGGGTGCCGCTGGGGAGTTACAGGCGCTCGACGATCGTCGCGATGCCCATGCCGCCGCCCACGCAGAGCGTGGCGAGGCCGAACCGCTTGTCCTGGCGCTCCAGTTCGTCGACGAGCGTGCCGAGGATCATCGCGCCGGTCGCGCCGAGGGGGTGACCGAGGGCGATCGCGCCGCCGTTGACGTTGACCTTGTCCAGGGACAGGCCCATGTCCCGGGCGAACCGCAGGACGACCGCGGCGAAGGCCTCGTTGATCTCGACGAGGTCGATGTCGTCGATGGTCAGCCCGGCCTTGGCGAGTGCCTTGCGGGTGGCGGGCGCGGGCCCGGTCAGCATGATGGTCGGCTCGGAGCCGGAGACGGCCGCGGAGACGATCCGCGCGCGCGGGGTGATCCCGTACCGCTCGCCGACCTCCTTGGAGCCGACGGCGACGAGCGAGGCGCCGTCCACGATCCCGGAGGAGTTGCCGGCGTGGTGGACGTGGTCGATCCTCTCCACCCAGTGGTACTTCTGCAGCGCCACGGCGTCGAAGCCGCCCAGGTCGCCGATGTCCGCGAACGACGGCTTCAGTCTGCCCAGCGAGTCGGCGGTGGTGCCGGGGCGCGGGTGCTCGTCGTGGTCGAGGACGACGAGTCCGTTGCGGTCCTTCACGGGCACGACGGACCTGCCGAACCGGCCGTCCTTCGCGGCCTCGGCGGCCCGCTCCTGGGACAGTGCCGCGTACTCGTCGACGTCCCGCCGGGAGAAGCCCTCGATGGTGGCGATGAGGTCGGCGCCGATGCCCTGGGGTACGAAGTCGGTGGCGAGGTTCGTCATGGGGTCGGCGAACCAGGCGCCGCCGTCGGAGGCCATCGGCACCCGGGACATCGACTCGACGCCGCCCGCGAGGACGAGGTCCTCCCAGCCCGAACGGACCTTCATCGCGGCCAGGTTGACGGCTTCCAGGCCCGACGCGCAGAAGCGGTTCTCCTGGACACCGGCCACGGTGTCCGGCAGGCCCGCGGCGATGGCCGAGATCCGGGCGATGTCGGAGCCCTGGTCGCCGACCGGTCCGACGACACCGAGGACGATGTCGTCGATCGCGGCCGGGTCGAGTCCGGGGAAGCGGGCCCGGATCTCGTGGATGAGCCCGACGACCAGGTCGACGGGCTTGGTGCCGTGCAGGGCGCCGTTCGCCTTGCCGCGGCCACGCGGGGTGCGGATCGCGTCGTACACGTACGCTTCGGTGGTCACTCGTGAGCCTTTCAGGAGGAGCCCGGGGGCACTGGGCGGGTCAGCCGAGCAGGGAACGGCCGATGATCTCCTTCATGATCTCGGTCGTCCCGCCGTAGATGGTCTGGATGCGGCCGTCGGTGAAGGCCTTCGCTACGCGGTACTCCGACATGTAGCCGTAGCCGCCGTGCAGTTGGAGGCAGCGGTCCGCGACACGCTTCTGCAGTTCGGTGGCCCACCACTTGGCCATCGAGGCGTGCACGGCGTCGAGTTCGCCCGCCGAGTGGTCGACGACGCAGCGGTCGATGAAGGTGCGCGTGACGGCGCACTCGGTGGCCATCTCGGCTATCTCGAAGCGGATGTGCTGGAGCCTGGACAGGGGCCGTCCGAAAGCCTCGCGCTCCTTGACGTACTCGGTGGTGATCTCCAGCAGGTACTCGGCGGCGGCGATCCCGGCGACGGCGATCCCCATCCGCTCCTGCGCGAGGTTCGTCATCAGGTGCACGAAGGCGCCGTTCAGCTCGCCGAGCAGGTTCTCCTTCGGGACGCGTACGTCGTTGAAGAACAGTTCCGCGGTGTCCTGGGCCTTCTGGCCGATCTTGTCGAGGTTGCGGCCCCGTTCGAAGCCCTCCGTGCCGCGTTCGACGACGAGCAGGGAGAGGCCCTTCGCGCCTCCCTCCGGGGTCGTCTTCGCGACGACGATCACGAGGTCGGCCAGGATGCCGTTCGAGATGAACGTCTTGGAGCCGTTGAGCAGCCAGTGGTCGCCCCGGTCCTCGGCGTGCGTCCTGATGCCCTGGAGGTCGGAGCCGGCGCCGGGCTCGGTCATCGCGATGGCCGTGATCAGGGAGCCGTCGCAGAACCCGGGCAGCCAGCGCCGCTTCTGCTCCTCCGTACCGAGGCCGGTCAGATAGGGCCCGATGATGTCGTTGTGCAGCCCGAGGGCGAGCCCGGCGGCTCCCGCGCGGGTGAACTCCTCGGCGAGCACCGCGCTGTGGCGGAAGTCGGCGTCGCCGCCGCCCCCGTACTCCTCGGGGACGGCGAGGCCCAGCAGTCCCTGCCGGCCGGCCGCGAGCCAGGCCTCGCGCGAGACGATGCCGTCCTTCTCCCACTGCTCGTAGTGCGGCAGGACCTCCTTCGTGAGGAAGGTGCGGACGGTCTCGCGGAACGCCTCGTGCTCGGGCGTGAAGATCTGCCGCTTCATTCGGGGGTGCCCTTCGGTCCGGGAGCTCCCGTCGGTTGCGGGGTGCCCTTCGGTTCGGTCGGTTCGGGAACGCCTTCGAGGAGGCCCGGTACGTCCCAGTCGCGGGCCACGTCGGCGGTGCCGGTGCCCGGCAGGGCGGGTCCGCCGCGGACGGCGGTGGGGGTGGCGGAGAAGCGGGGTGCGGGGGCGGGCTGGGTGATGCCGCCGTGGTCGGTGAAGGTGCCGCGGGCCACGAGATGCGGGTGGTGCGGCGCCTCGCGCAGCGACAGCACGGGCGCCACGCACGCGTCGGAGCCTTCGAAGACAGCCGCCCACTCGTCGCGCGTACGGGTCCTGAAGCGGGCCGCGACCGCCTCGCGCAGCTCGCCCCAGCGGGCCAGGTCCTTGCGCGCGGAGGCGTACTCCCCGAGGCCGAGCAGCTCGGTGAACTCCTCGTAGAACTGCCTCTCCAGGGCGCCGACCGCCATATGGCGCCCGTCGGCCGTCTCGTACGTGCCGTAGTAGGGGCAGCCGCCGTCGAGGAGGTTGGCGCCGCGCCGGTCCTGCCAGCCGCCCGCGGCCAGCATGCCGTGGATCATCGAGGAGAGGTGGGCCGTGCCGTCGACGATCGCCGCGTCCACGACCTGGCCCGCGCCGGTCGCGCGCGCGTGGTGGAGTGCGGCCAGGACGCCCACGACGAGGTACAGGGAGCCGCCCGCGTAGTCCCCGACGAGGTTCGCGGGGACGGCCGGCGGCTGGTCGGGAGCGCCGATCATGCCGAGGGTGCCGGTCAGCGCGATGTACGCGATGTCGTGCCCGGCGCGCGGGGCGAGCGGCCCGTCCTGGCCCCAGCCGGTCATCCGTCCGTAGACGAGTCCCGGATTGCGGGCGTGGCAGGCCTCGGGTCCGATGCCGAGGCGCTCGGCGACACCCGGCCGGAAGCCCTCGACGAGGATGTCGGCGCGCTCGACCAGGCCGAGGACCCGCTCGGCGCCGTCGGCCGCCTTGAGGTCGACGATCACCGAACGCTTGTTGCGGTTGGTGACGTCGTGGGCGGGGTCGATCGCGAGGGATCCGCCGCCCGGCCGGTCCACGCGGACGACGTCCGCGCCCAGATCGGCCAGGAGCATGGCGGCGAACGGGCCCGGCCCGATGCCCGCCAGCTCGACCACGCGCACCCCGGCCAGCGGACCGTGCCCCGCCGATCCCGGTCCCGCCGTATCCGCCGATTCCGCCCCTGCCGCCGCCGTCATCAAGCCCCCAGCACTGTGACACAACTGATGTAACATCAGTGATGTTAAGAACGCGTTCCACTTCGCACAAGCCCCCGGCGAGCAAGCGCTCAGTCAATTCTGGAAGCCGGGGCCGATTCCCGCGACGGGGCCCTGCTCCCTTCACTCCTGTCGCACGCTAGCCTCGGCCACCGACAACGGCGCGGGCTGAACGGCTGAGAGGTGCCATGAGCAGGCAGCACAGGACCGGGCGCGCGTACGACATCGTGCTCTTCGGAGCCACGGGATTCGTCGGCGGGCTCACCGCGGAGTACCTCGCCGCACACGCTCCCGAGGGGCTGCGCTGGGCCATCGCGGCCCGCGACACGGCGAAACTGGAACGGCTCCGGGACCGCCTGGCGGAGATCGACCCGGCGTGCGCGGAGCTGCCCGTGCTGCGGGCCGATGTCACCGATCCGGTCTCCCTGCGGGAACTCGCGGAGCACGCGCGCGTGGTGGCCACCACCGTAGGCCCCTATGTGGAGTACGGCGAGGCCCTGGTGGCCGCCTGCGCGGACGCCGGCACCGACTATCTGGACCTCTGCGGAGAGCCCGAGTTCGTGGACCTCATGTACGTGCGGCACGACGCACGCGCGCGTGAGACCGGCGCCCGGCTGGTGCACGCCGCCGGATTCGACTCGATCCCCCACGACCTGGGCGCCTGGTTCACCGTGCGGCAACTGCCCGAAGGGGTGCCGCTGACCGTGGACGGCTTCGTGCGGGTCGAGGCGATGTTCTCGGGCGGCACCTTCGCCTCCGCCCTCAACCAGTTCGCCCGCGGACGGCACATGCTCGCCGCCGCGCGCGACCGCAGGCGGCACGAGCCACGCCTGGTCGGACGCCGGGCGTACGCGCCCCCGAGCGCCCCGCGCTACGCGAAGGAACTCGGCGCGTGGGCACTGCCGCTGCCCACCATCGACGCACAGATCGTGCAGCGGTCCGCGCGGGCGCTGGAACGGTACGGGCCCGACTTCCGCTACCGCCACTACGCGGCGGTCGGGACGCTGCCGTCGGCCGTGGGCGGGGCGGCCGGAGCCGGGGCCGTCTTCGTGGCGGCGCAGGTGCCACCCGTGCGGCGCTGGCTGTCGGGCCGGTTCAAGCCGGGTGAGGGGCCGAGCGAGGAGAAGCGGGCCGCCAGCTGGTTCTCGGTGCGGTTCGTGGGCGAGGGCGGTGGGAAGCGGGTCTTCACCGAGGTGGCCGGTGGGGATCCCGGCTACGGGGACACCGCGAAGATGCTGGGCGAGTCCGCGTTGTGTCTCGCGTTCGACGAGCTGCCCCGCACGTCGGGGCAGGTGACGACTGCCGTCGCCATGGGGGATTCGCTGATCGAGCGACTTCGGGGAGCGGGGATCACTTTTCGGGTTGCGGCCACGCGGTGATGCTGCGCCGGCGAGGGCTGTTGGGGTGTTGCCCGGAGGGCTGGTGCGGGTCGGGTGTGGCTGGGGGCGCAGTTCCCCGCGCCCCTAAAGGCACTGGGCCCGTGCGGTCAGAAGGGCCATTCCACGAGCGTGTAGATCATTGCGGCTGTCCAGGCCACGCCTGCCAGCACCGCGAGGGCCAGGCCGGCCATCATTGCCCGCTCGACGGGCTGGGTGGCGGTGCCTGCGGCGGGCTCGGGAGCGCGGTGTGTCGTCATGGGCCAAGCTTGTCGATCATGGCGGGCCGCGACATCCGTACACGTACTCAGAACACGTACTCATGTCGTCGTCGCCTTCAGGGCACGGCGGCACAGCGCGTCCGCGTGGCGGGTCGTCTCCGGGAGGCGGAAGCGCGGTGCGAGGTGGAGGGTGTGGGCGCAGGCGTTCTCCAGCGTCACCCGGTGGCCGACCGAGACGAACACCGGCTTGACGCCCGCCTGGGTGCGCAGCGCCCGGCCGACCTCCTCCTCCCCCGCGAGCAGCGGGGAGGACGAGCCGCGCGGGGTGCCCGGCTCCTCGTGGGCGAACGTGAACGGGCTCTTGGCGACCCCGATCGTCGGGAGGCCGGTGAGGACGCCGAGGTGGCTCGCCAGGCCGAAGCGGCGGGGGTGGGCGAGCCCGTAGCCGTCGCAGACCACCAGGCCCGGCGCGCACGGCAGCGCTTCGAGGGCCGCCATGACCGCCGGGATCTCCCGGAAGGCGAGCAGCCCGGGGACGTACGGGAAGGACACCCTGCCGACGGCCGTGGACTCCGCGACCACGTCCAGGGTCGCCGCGTCGAGCACGACGGCTGCGGCCACGACGACATCGCGTTCGTCGTCGTAGGCCACGTCCACGCCGGTCACCCGGCCGGTGCCCGGCGGCGGGCCGGGTTCGTCGAGGACCACCCGCCCCCGCAACTCGTCCTGCACGGCCCGGGCCCGCTCTTCGGTGGCGGGCCAGCCCGCGGGGATGCGTACGGTCGTCGTCATGGTGCCGAGAGCCTAGGGCCTGTCGTCACATTCCCGACGTCCGCCCGGAGGGCGGGCCGGGCGGCGTCTGGTGCGTGCTCTCGGTGTGCCGGGCGGAAGCCCTCGTACTGGACGTACTTGGACTTTCGCCCGGTGCAGCGAGTGGGGGTCCCCCGGCCGGAGGCTGGGGGGAGCGTGCCAGGCGTCGCCCGGCAGGCGGGAATTTGACGACAGGCCCTAGGGCAGCCCGCGGGGTGCCGGAGCGTCAGCGTTCCAGGCGGGCCACCCGGCCCTTCTCCCCGGAGGCCCAGCAGGCCCGGTCCGGGGTGCAGTCCACGGTGTCGTACGAGCCGGTGTCCAGCGTGCGCCAGGTGCGGCCGCCGTTCGTCGTGAGGTCGGTGCCGGTGGGGCCGACCGCGAGGGCGGAGGTGCGGCTGTGCGGGAGCCAGGTGACGCCCGAGCGGTAGGCCGGCGGCGGGGCGTCGGCCGTCGTCCAGGTGCGGCCCCCGTTGCCGGTGACCGCCGCCGCCTTCGGCGAGGCCTGGTCGGCGCGGTAGTCGCCGCCGACCGCGATGCCGTGCGTCCGCTCGCGGAAGGCGAGGGCGAAGACTCCGCGGGCCGGGTCGCCCGCCGGGACGGGGGTGTCGGTGGCGGTCCAGGTACGGCCGCGGTCGGCGGAGTGCAGCACACGCGCGCGTGCCGCCCCGCCCGTGGCGAGCCAGACGTCCCGCGGTCCCGAAGCGACCAGGCACTGCCCGCTCGCCGCGAAGCCCGCCTCGCCCTCCTGGGCGGCCGGCATGCCGTCGGCGGGCAGCACCTTCCAGGAACGGCCGCCGTCGCCGGTCGACAGGATGCGGAACTTCCCGTCCACGGGATCGCTCATCGCCAGGCCGTGGCGCGCGTCGAAGAAGGTCACGCAGTCGTAGAAGGCCTTGGCGTCGGTGTTGCGGAAGGACTCGGTCCAGGTCGCGCCGCCGTCCTCGGTGCGCAGGATCCTGGACGCCTCACCCTCCCCGATGGCCAGCACCACGGCCCGCCTGCCGTCGAAGGCCTCGACGTCACGGAACTCCAACTCGGCGGCTCCGGGCGGCGAGACGTTCCGCCAGCTCGTGCCGCCGTCGGTGGTCCGCAGGACGGTGCCCTTGGAGCCCGCCAGCCAGGCCGTGTTCCGGCTGACGGCGGCCAGGCCGCGGAACCGCGCGTCCGTGCCGCTGTCCTTCAGCTCCCAGTGCGGCTGCCGGTGCGGGTCCCCGTGCGTCGGTTTTGCGCCACTCGGCCCCTGATCGGCGGTTCCGTCCGCCTGCGCCGACCCCGTGAGCGCGGCCGCGAACGCCGCTCCGCACACCCCCACGGCCAACAGGCGCCCTGTGAATCCCTTGTTACTCGTGCGTCGCGTCTTGCCCAAGCCCCTCATGGCGGGCGAAGCTAGCCCACTCCCCCGATCACGTCCAGATGCCCCGGGAGGCATCAGCGGTCACTCAGGAAATCAACGATCACTCCCGTGATTGAAGGCGGTGACGGAGGTCACTAGGACTTCATGCGTTTTCGCAGGCACGGATTGGCCGGTTCCGACGTCCTTACAAGTGCCCGGCTCATCCGTCCGCAGTTCGTCCGCACGTCACAAGGGAGCAAGGCGTTGTCCACCGTTATCGAGCAGCCCGTAGAGGCCCGCCTCGTCGCCGCCGCGCCGCGGATGCCGAGCATTCCCGCGACGCTCAGCTACGACCCCCACGATCCCTTCGCGGTCCGCATGTCCTTCCCGGCCCCGTCCACGCTCGAAGGCGTGGAGGTGTGCTGGACCTTCGCCCGCGAGCTGCTCGCCTCGGGCCTGGAGGAGGAGGTCGGCCACGGCGACGTCCGCGTGCGGCCGTACGGCTACGACCGCATCGTCCTGGAGTTCCACGCTCCGGAGGGCACCGCCGTGATCCACGTGCGCGCCGGCGAACTGCGGCACTTCCTGGCGAGCTCGACGGAGCTGGTGCCCGTCGGTCTTGAGCACCTTCACCAGGACCTGGACCACGACCTCGCCGAACTGCTGCGCGACTCGTTCTGAGCGGGCTCCGGTGAGCAACTCCGCCTGGGCGACTCCCGCTGAACGACTCTTACCGGTTCGGTGGCGCGTCCGCTGAGCCGGTCGTACGTTCCCGTGTTCCGCAGCTCCCGCGCGGCACGGCGGACGACGCTGGGCGCTGCCCACTCCGCGCCCGGCTCCTCAGTGCCCCGGCACCCCGGGTGCCGCCATCGCCACGGACACCGCCGACCGCACCTCCTGGACCGCCTGCCGCAGAACCGGGGTCGCCGTACCGCTGCGCTCGGTCAGCGCCGCGATCCGCTCCTCGTACCGCCGCCGCTCCCTGCCCGACACCAGCGTGCGCAGTTCGGCCGCCGCCGCGAGGGCGACGAGCGCCGCGTCCCGCTCGGACACCTCATGGACGGGCAGCGGGCCCTCCAGCACCTGCCGGGCCTCCGCGCGCAGACCCTCCACGACGGCGACGCGGCCGATCTCGTACTCCACGGACGGGAAGACGCCGAGCACCCGGGTCTTCTCGGCACGCAGATATCCGTCCGCCGCGAGCTGCGCCTGTACGGCGTCCAGCGTGATGCGCGCCCGCAGGCCGACCCACGTCTTCCACTTGTGCGGCCGGGACTCCTCGATGAGTTCCAGGAGTCCGTCGAGGGCCGGGTCCCCGGTCCTGCCGTCCGGGTCGGTGGGCGTGGCGACGCCCTCCGCGTCGGCCAGCAGCCCGCGCTGCGCCAGCTCGGTGAGGGCACCGGCCCGGACCAGGTGCGGGAGCTGGGAAGCGCTGGTGACCTTGAGCTTCGAGGTGTCCCAGGCCAGCAGACAGAGACGGGCGGGCAGCGAGAGCGGGCCGATGGGCACGGGGTCTCCTTCGGACGGTCGGGGGCGGAGGAATCGGGGGCGTGGGGATCGTGGGCGGGGCCGAGGTCAGGGTCGGGGTCGGGGGCGGGTCGGGGGCGGTTATAGGGGCGGACGGGGGCTGGTTCAAGGAAGAACAGGAAGTGGGAGAAAAAAAAACAAATAAAAAGCAGCACATAATAAAT
>NZ_JBHXTO010000206.1:0-11415 GCF_042677425.1 Streptomyces sp. NPDC127119
TGGTTCGGGGGCTGGCCCCCGAGTCAGTGACGGGACGGGTAGGGGCGGCGGGGGCGAAAAACCCCGTGGGGGTCGGCCGACGGGAAACAGTTCCCGTCGGCCAACCCCACACGGTCAAGCCAAGCCGCAGGCGTTACGCGCGCGGCTTCTCCCGCATCTCGTACGTCGCGATGACGTCGTCGATCTTGATGTCGTTGAAGTTGCCGAGGTTGATACCGCCCTCGAACCCTTCGCGGATCTCGGTGACATCGTCCTTGAAGCGACGCAGACCGGAGATGTTGAGGCTCTCCGCGATGACCTTGCCATCGCGCAGCAACCGCGCCTTGGTGTTGCGCTTGACCTCGCCGGAGCGAACAAGCACACCGGCGATGTTGCCCAGCTTGGACGAGCGGAAGACCTCGCGGATCTCCGCCGTACCGAGCTCGACCTCTTCGTACTCCGGCTTGAGCATGCCCTTGAGGGCCGCTTCGATCTCCTCGATGGCCTGGTAGATCACCGAGTAGTAGCGGACGTCGACGCCCTCGCGCTCCGCCATCTGCGCCGCGCGGCCCGCAGCGCGGACGTTGAAGCCGATGACGATCGCGTCGGATCCGGTCGCCAGGTCGATGTCCGACTCGGTGACCGCACCCACACCGCGGTGCAGGACACGGATGTCGACCTCTTCACCGACGTCGAGCTGGAGCAGCGAGGACTCGAGAGCCTCCACCGAACCGGACGCGTCGCCCTTGATGATGAGGTTGAGTTCCTGCACCAGACCGGCCTTGAGGGCCTCGTCCAGGTTCTCCAGGGAGAACCGGACTCCGCGCCGGGCGAAGTTGGCGTTGCGCTCACGCGCCGCGCGCTTCTCGGCGATCTGGCGGGCCGTGCGGTCCTCGTCGACGACGAGGAAGTTGTCGCCGGCGCCCGGGACGTTGGTGAGACCGAGGACGAGGACCGGGGTCGAGGGACCCGCCTCTTCCACGTTCTCGCCCTTGTCGTCGAGCATCGCGCGGACACGGCCGTACGCGTCGCCGACCACCATGGTGTCGCCGACCCGCAGGGTGCCTCGCTGGACCAGGACGGTCGCCACGGCACCACGGCCGCGGTCGAGGTGGGACTCGATCGCAATACCCTGCGCGTCCTGCTCCGGGTTGGCCCGCAGGTCGAGCGAGGCGTCCGCGGTGAGGACCACGGCCTCCAGCAGGCTCTCGATGTTGAGGCCCTGCTTGGCGGAGATGTCGACGAACATCGTGTCGCCGCCGTACTCCTCGGCCACCAGACCGAACTCGGTGAGCTGACCGCGCACCTTGGTCGGGTCGGCACCCTCGACGTCGATCTTGTTGACCGCGACCACGATCGGCACACCGGCCGCCTTGGCGTGGTTCAGCGCCTCGATCGTCTGGGGCATCACACCGTCGTTGGCCGCCACCACGAGGATCGCGATGTCGGTCGACTTCGCACCACGTGCACGCATGGCGGTGAACGCCTCGTGACCCGGGGTGTCGATGAAGGTGATGCGACGCTCTTCTTCGTTGACGACGGTCGCGACCTGGTAGGCACCGATGTGCTGGGTGATGCCACCGGCCTCGCCCGCGACGACGTTCGTCTTGCGGATGGTGTCGAGAAGGCGGGTCTTACCGTGGTCGACGTGACCCATGACGGTCACGACCGGCGGACGCGCGACGAGGAACTCCTCGCCACCCTCGTCCTCGCCGAACTCGATGTCGAAGGACTCGAGAAGCTCGCGGTCCTCCTCCTCGGGGCTGACGATCTCAAGGACGAAGTTCATCTCGTCCGCGAGGAGCTTCAGCGTCTCGTCCGAGACGGACTGCGTGGCAGTGACCATCTCGCCGAGGTTCATCATCACGCCGACGAGCGACGCCGGGTTGGCGCCGATCTTCTCGGCGAAGTCGGTGAGCGAGGCACCGCGCGACAGGCGGACGGACTGTCCGTTGCCGCGAGGCAGCATGACGCCGCCGACCGACGGGGCCTGCATGGCCTCGTACTCCTGGCGCCTCTGCCGCTTCGACTTGCGACCGCGACGCGCGGGACCACCGGGACGGCCGAAGGCGCCCTGTGTGCCACCACGGCCACCGGGACCACCGGGACGACCACCGAAGCCGGGACGGCCACCGCCGCCGCCACCGGGACCACCCGGACGGCCGGCGAAACCGCCGCCACCGCCACCGGGACCACCGGGACGACCCGCGAAGCCACCGCCGCCGCCACCGGGACCACCGGGACGGCCTGCGAAGCCGCCGCCACCGGGACGACCGCCACCGGCACCGCCACCGGGACGACCTCCGCCGCCGGGACCGCGGCCACCGGGGCCACCGCCGCCGGGACGCGGGCCGGCAGCCGGACGCTGCGGCATCATGCCGGGGTTGGGACGGTTTCCGCCGGGACCGCCACCGGGACGCGGAGCGCCACCGGGACCGCCCTGCGGACGGGGCATGCCGCCCGGAGTCGGACGGGCACCGCCGGGACCGCCACCGGGACGCGGGGCGCCGCCGGGGCCGCCCTGCGGACGGGGACCACGGTCCTGGCCCGCGCCCTGGGGACGCGGAGCGCCGCCCGGAGCACCGGAACCACCGGGTCCGCCGGGGCCGGGACGTGCGCCGCCCGGACGGGGCGTCTGCGGACGTGCCATGCCGGTGGAGCCACCGGAGGTGAACGGGTTGTTGCCGGGACGCGGTCCTGCGGGACGACCGCCGGGACGCGTGCCCTGGCCGCCGGGACGCGGGGCGCCCTGACGGTCACCGCGGTCGCCGCCGCGCTCGGGACGCTCGCCACGGCCCTGGCCGGGACCGCCCTGGCCGCCCTGTGCGGGGCCTGCCGGACGGACACCGGGCTTCGGGGCGCCGGGACGCGCACCGCTCGGACGCGGGTTCGCGGCCGGGGCGGGAGTCACCGGAGCCGCGGGCGGCGCCGTGAACTCGGGGGCGGCCGGAGCCGGGGACGCCGGGACGGGCTTCGGCGCGGGCTTGGGGCCCGGCGTCGGACGCGTACCGGAGGCCGGGGCGGCGGGAGCCGCCGGGGCCGTGGTGTCCGCGGGCTTCTCCGCGGCGGCCGGCTTCGGGGCCGGCGGGCGCGGGGCGGCCGGACCCGGACGGGCGGCCTGGGCCGGGCCGGGCCTGGCGGGCGCGGCCTTGCGGGGGGCGGGCTTGCCGCCGCCGTTGCCCTGCTGGAGGGCGTCGGTCAGTTTGCGTACTACGGGCGCCTCGATCGTCGAGGACGCCGAACGGACGAATTCACCGAGTTCTTGGAGCTTGGCCATGACGACCTTGCTCTCCACCCCGAACTCCTTGGCGAGTTCGTATACCCGGACCTTAGCCACTTCGCTCCTTTTAGGTCCGGGTTGCGTCCGGACCGTCGCTACTTCATGGGCGTACTCATCGCGTGCTCATCGAGTGCTCATCGCAATCTCGACCTACTTCCAACTCGCGGGGTACCAGGGCCGCACGGGGATCCGTGCGACACGTCTTACGGTGTTGCCTGCTCAGCAACTGTCTGCCGCTCGACGTACAGGCGCAACGCCTTTGTGTCGAGCTGACCCGGGGCACGCAGCGCCCGTGGGAACGCCCGGCGGCGGACCGCCAGGTCCAGACAGACCAGGGCGGGGTGTACATACGCACCCCGGCCGGGCAGCGTACCGCGAGGATCGGGGACGCATTCGCCCTCGGCCGCCACAGCACGCAGCAGATCGGTCTTGGCCGCTCGCTCCCGGCACCCCACACAGGTGCGTTCAGGGCATGCTCGGGCATGCGTCCGGCCAGACACTGTTAAGTCTACCTCCCTGCACCGACCTCACCCCTTTGGGGCAAGTATCGAACAGTTGCCGCGCATAAAACTGTCGTGAAACCGCCGTGATCCAAACCACTCGCGGCTCGGGTCTATTCCCGGGTCACTCCCCGGACCGGCCCTCGCGCCGCTCGTCCCGGCGATCGTCACGCCGGTATTCGCGGCGCTCGTCGGGCCGGTCACCGCCGTCCTCGCCGGTCTGCTCGGTGTCGGGGCGGATGTCGATGCGCCAGCCGGTCAGCCGGGCGGCGAGGCGGGCGTTCTGGCCCTCCTTGCCGATCGCCAGCGACAGCTGGTAGTCGGGGACGGTCACGCGCGCGGACCGGGCCGCGAGGTCGACGACCTCGACCTTGGAGACCCGGGCCGGGGAGAGCGCGTTGCCCACCATGTCCGCGGGGTCGTCCGACCAGTCGACGATGTCGATCTTCTCGCCGTTCAGCTCGGCCATCACGTTGCGCACCCGGCCGCCCATCGGGCCGATGCAGGCGCCCTTGGCGTTGAGCCCCGACCGGGTGGACCGGACGGCGATCTTCGTGCGGTGGCCGGCCTCGCGGGCGATGGCGGCGATCTCGACGGACCCGTCGGCGATCTCCGGCACCTCCAGCGCGAAGAGCTTCTTGACCAGGTTCGGGTGCGTGCGGGAGAGCGTCACGGACGGACCGCGGACTCCCTTCGCCACGCGGACGACGTACGACCGCAGCCGCATGCCGTGCTGGTACGACTCACCGGGGACCTGCTCCTGCACCGGCAGGATGGCCTCCAGCTTGCCGATGTCGACGAGCACGTTCTTCGGGTCGCGGCCCTGCTGGACGACACCGGTGACGATGTCGCCCTCCCGGCCCGCGTACTCGCCGAGCGTCGCGTCGTCCTCCGCGTCCCGCAGACGCTGCAGGATGACCTGCTTGGCGGTGGTGGCGGCGATCCGGCCGAAGTCCGACGGGGTGTCGTCGAACTCGCGTGCCTCCTGCCCCTCCTCCAGGTCGGCGGGGTCCTCCTTCGCCCACACGGTCACATGGCCGGTCTCCCGGTCGAGCTTCACGCGCGCGTGACGGCGGCTTCCCTCGGTGCGGTGGTAGGCGATGAGGAGGGCCGACTCGATCGCTTCGACCAGCAGGTCGAAGGAGATCTCCTTCTCCCGTACCAGGCCCCGCAGGGCACTCATGTCGATGTCCACGGCTACGCCTCCTCCTCTTCCATGTCCTTCTCGTCCTTCTTGTCCTTGCGGTTGAACTCGACCTGGACGCGCGCCTTGGCGATGTCCTCGAAGGCGAGCCGCCTGGCGGTGGGCTTGCGCCCCTTCACGCCGGGCACCTCCACGTCCACGCCCTCGTCGTCGACCGTGATGATCCGCGCGATCAGCTCGTCGCTGTCGCCCAGCTGGAACTTCACGAGTCGGCCGGTGGCCCGTACGTAGTGACGGTGTTCCTTCAGCTCGCGCTCGGCGCCGGGGGTTCCCACCTCAAGGGTGTACTCGCCCTGGCCCATGGCGTCGGTCTCGTCGAGCTTCGCCGAGAGCGCGCGGCTCACATCGGCGATCGCGTCGAGGTCGGCTCCTTCGTCGGAGTCGACGACGACACGCAGCACACGCTTACGGCCCACCGAGTCCACTTCGATCTCTTCGAGGTCGAGTCCCTGCGAGCTGACGAGCGGTTCCAGGAGCTCTCGCAGCCTCTCGCTCTGGGTGGTGCTCATCCGGGTGACTCCTCGGCCGCGTGTGCTGTTGTGGGTAGGTCGCGTGTCAGGTCAAAGGGTATCCGGTCCCAAGGGGTGTTGCCGTCCACCGTGTCCCGCCCGACGACGGGGCGGCGCCGCTGGTGGGCCCCGGGGCGGTACGCGGGTACCGTGATCAAGGGTCTGCCGCCCATTTCGTTCGTACGAGCCCTGACGAGGACGTCTGCCGTGCCGTTCACCCTGCCGTCGCGCACCCCCTCGGGACCGCGCCGAAGGAGCCTGCTCGCCGGGGCCGCCGGAGCCGCCGCCGGTTCCGCGCTGCTCGTCGGCTGCTCCGGCTCCGACTCCGCCTCCGGGACCACCAGCGGGAGTTCGTCCGCCGCCGCGCGGGCACGCGCGCGTGCGGCCCGCGACAGCGAACAGCTCGCGCGGCGGTACGAGGCCGTGCTCGCCGCGCATCCCGCGCTGGACGCCCGGCTGTCACCGCTGCTCGCTGAGGTCGTGCGGCACGCCGAGGCGTTCGGGGGCGGCAAGCGGGCGAAGCCCTCCACCGGCGCTTCCGCGAGCGCTTCACCCACCGCGTCTTCCCCCTCCGCCTCCGGCTCCCCCGAGGTGCCGGTCATGGAGAAGGATGCCCGCGGTGAACTCGCCGCGGCCGAGCGCGCGTTGGCGGACCGGCGGATGAAGGCCCTGGCGGACGTGCCGGGAGAGCTGGCCCGGCTGCTCGCCTCGGTGGCGGCGGCCGGCGCGGCGCACGCGTTCCTGCTGACGGAGGACAAGAAGTGAGCGGTTCCGGCAGGACTGGAGCGAGCGGGGCCCGGACGAGGGCAGCCGCGAAGGCGTCGGCGGAGCTGACGGCCGCGCAGGCCGCGCTCGCCGCCGAGCACGCCGCCGTGTACGGCTACGGGGTCGTGGGCGCCCGTATCGGCGAGGCACGGCAAACCGAGGCACGGGCCGCCTACGACGCGCACCGCGCCCGCCGTGACGAGCTGGCCCGCACGGTGCGCGACCTCGGCGGCAGGCCCGGACCGGCGGCGGCGGCCTACGAGCTGCCCTTCACCGTCCCGGACGCGGAGTCCGCCCTGCGGCTCGCCGCCGAGCTGGAGGACCGCGTGGCCGGGGTGTACTCCGACCTCGTCCGGGCCGCCGGGGGCGACCGGCGGCAGGCCGCGGCACAGGCCCTGCGGGACGCAGCGGTGCGCGCGGTGCGCTGGCGCGGCGAGAGCGTAGCCTTCCCTGGTCTCGCCGAGCGGTCGGCCACCGCCACCACGTCGGCGACACCGACCTCGTCACGTACGACGGGACAGCCGTAGCAGGACACCCGTACCGGGAAGGGAACTACTCGCGCATGGCTTTCGAACCGCCGGGGCGTCTGGTCAGGGCGCTCGGCGAGGCGGCACCGGGTGGTGACGACTGGCTGGCGAAGCTGCCCGAGGCGGCCGAGCGGGCGGTCGCGCTACGCGGGTCGACCGTGGAGCGTGTGCAGGTTCCCGGCGGGCGCGGCAGTCTGGTGATCCTGGTCCGGCTGGCGGACGGCACCCCCGCCGTACTGAAGCTGGCACCGGCCAGGGCCCGCCCGGAGAGCGAGCGCGCCGCGCTGGCGCACTGGGACGGCCTGGGCGCGGTACGTCTTCTGGAGCCGGCCGGTGCCGAGGGCGTACTGCTGCTTGAGCGGCTGCATCCCGATGTGTCGGTGCGGTCGCTGCCGGAGGCGAAGTCGATGCTGGAGGCGACCGGGACGCTGCGCCGGCTCTGGGTCGAGCCGCCTTCGGACCATGTCTTCGAGACGGTGGCCGAGCGAACCGGACGGCAGGCCGACGCGATGCGGGCGGGCGCCGACGCGGAGGCGGTGCCGCTGGTCGACGCGGCCCTCGCGGTCCGTGAGGAACTGCTGGCGTCGCCGCCGCGGGCACACCTGCTGCACGGCACCTTCCGCCAGAGCAAGGTCCTGGCCGGCGAACGCAGTCCCTGGCTGGCCGTCGGGCCCGACCCGGTGGTCGGCGAGTGCGCCTTCGACCTGGCCCGGCTGGTCCGCGACCGGGTCGAGGACCTGATCGCCTCGCCGTCCGGGGGCTCCACCACCCGCCGGCGGATCAAGCGGCTCGCGGAGTCCCTGGACCTGGACCAGGAACGGCTGCGCGGCTGGACGCTGTTCCGGGCCGTGGAGTCGGGCGTACGGGCCCGGCGGGTGGGCCGGCCGCGGGACGCCGAACTGCTGCTGGAGTTCGCGGCGTGGCTCTAGGGCCTGTCTGACAATTCCCGTCGTCGCCCGGCAGGCGGGAATTGTCAGACAGGCCCTAGGCCCGGGGGGCCGCCCGCTCAGGGACGGCCCCGCCCTGCGGACTACTTCGCCGTGAGGCGGGTGATCGCCTCGTCCACGGACAGCTCCTCGCGCTCGCCGGTGCGGCGGTCCTTCAGCTCCAGGACGCCCTCGGCCGAACGCCGGCCGGCCACCAGGATCTTCGGTACGCCGATGAGTTCCGCGTCGGTGAACTTCACACCGGGCGAGACACCCGCGCGGTCGTCCACGAGCACCCGTACGCCCGCCGCGCCCAGCTTCTCCGAGACGTCGAGCGCCAGCTCGGTCTGGAGGGCCTTGCCCGCCGCGACGACGTGGACGTCGGCCGGGGCGATCTCGGCGGGCCAGACCAGGCCCTGCTCGTCGGCGTGCTGCTCGGCGAGCGCCGCCACCGCGCGCGAGACACCGATGCCGTACGAGCCCATGGTGACGCGGACCGGCTTGCCCTGCTTGCCGAGCACGTCGAGCTGGAGGGCGTCGGCGTACTTGCGGCCGAGCTGGAAGATGTGGCCGATCTCGATGGCGCGGTCCAGCTTGAGGCCGGTGCCGCAGGCGGGGCAGGGGTCGCCCTCGCGCACGACGACCACGTCCACGTACTCGTCGACCTCGAAGTCACGGCCCGCGACGACGTTCTTCGCGTGCACGCCGTCCTGGTTGGCGCCGGTGATCCAGGCGGTGCCGGGGGCCACACGCGGGTCGGCGAGGTAGCGGACCTTCTCCAGGCCCTGCGGGCCCACATAGCCGCGTACGAGGTCGGCGCGGCCGGTGAAGTCCTCGGCCGTGACCAGCTCGACGGGGGCGGGGGCGAAGTGCGCCTCCACCTTGCCCAGGTCGACCTCGCGGTCGCCGGGGACGCCGACGGCCACGATCTCGCCGGCCACCTTGACCAGCAGGTTCTTCAGCGTGGCGGAGGCGGGGACCTCCAGGTACGCGGCGAGCGTCTCGATGGTCGGGGTCTCGGGGGTGGGGATCTCCTCCAAAGCGGGGACCCCGGCCGCGTCGACGGGCTTCAGCGCGTAGGTGACCGCCTCGGTGTTGGCGGCGTAGTCGCAGTTCGGGCAGTCGGCGAAGGTGTCCTCGCCGGCCGCGGCCGGGGCGAGGAACTCCTCGGACTTGGAGCCGCCCATGGCGCCCGCGGTGGCGGCGCAGATGCGGTAGTCGAGGCCGAGACGCGCGAAGATCTTCTGGTACGCGGCGCGGTGCAGGGCGTACGACTCGGCGAGGCCCTCGTCCTCCGTGTCGAAGGAGTACGAGTCCTTCATCAGGAACTCGCGGCCGCGCAGGATGCCGGCGCGGGGGCGGGCCTCGTCGCGGTACTTGTTCTGGATCTGGTAGAGGATGACGGGCAGGTCCTTGTAGGACGTGCACTGGTCCTTGACCAGGAGGGTGAAGATCTCCTCGTGGGTCGGGCCGAGGAGGTAGTCGCCGCCCTTGCGGTCGTTGAGGCGGAACAGCTCGGGGCCGTACTCCTCCCAGCGGCCGGTCGCCTCGTAGGGCTCCTTCGGCAGCAGGGCGGGGAGGGTGACCTCCTGGGCGCCGATGGCGTCCATCTCCTCGCGGACGACCCGCTCGACGTTGGCCAGCACCTTCTTGCCCAGCGGCAGCCAGGACCACAGGCCGGCGGCGGTCCGGCGGACGTAACCGGCGCGCACCAGGAGCTTGTGGCTGAGCACCTCGGCGTCCGCCGGGTCGTCACGCAGTGTCTTGACCATCAAACGGGACATGCGCTGGACCTGGGCCATGGTTCTCGACTCCTGCTGCGTAAGGGTGGTGCTTGGAGGTTAGCCGGGGGGCCGCCGTCGCCGGAAATCCGTTTCGGCGACAGAGGTGGCGGACGGGGGTCCGGTGAGGGGCCCGGCGGAGGGGTCCGTCAGCGGCGTCTGAGGGGCAGCGGGGCGCCCATCACCACGTACGGCTTCGGTGCGCTGGGGAACAGGACCCGGACGACCAGGTCCTCGTAACCGAGCGAGCGGTACAGGCCGCGGGCCGGGCTCTCCTTGTCGATCGCGGAGAGGATCGAGCGCGGTTCGGCGGCGCTGTCCGTGATCGTGGTGATCAGGGCGCGGCCGACCCCGCGGTTCTGGAAGTCCGGGTGGACGTGCAGTTCGGTGATCACGAAGGAGTCGTCCAGCCAGCCGTCGTGTCCCCGCCCGCGCAGATAGGGCTCGACGACGGTGGACCACCAGTGCGCGCGGTCGTTGGGCATGCCGTAGACGAAGCCGGCGAGGCGTCCGTCGGCGGTGGTCGCGCCGAGCGCGCGGGCGCCGGGGAAGGTGAGGTGCCGGAGGACGATCTGGCGTCGTACGGCGATCTCGTCCGCGCCGAGCCCGAAGGCCACGGCCTGGACGTTCAGCGCCTCGTCGATACGGGCGGCCAGGTCCAGGGGGCCGATGACGATGTCGTCGGGGGTGTGGGGGCCCTGACCGGGCTGACCGGGGAAGCGCAGCATGACCCGGAGACTACCTGGGGGTCTCCACCGCGTGGGCTGCGCCCGGCTCTGGTTGGTCGGGGTCGGGCCGGATGTGGCTGGTCGGGGCGGGCCCGGATGTGGCCGGTCGCGCAGTTCCCCGCGCCCCTGGACGGGGCTGCGCCCCTCCAGGGGCCGGGCGGCGCTCAGAACAGGACGCTCATGAAGGCGCCTATTTCCTGGAAGCCCGTTCTGCGGTAGGTGGCTCGGGCCGCGGTGTTGTAGTCGTTGACGTAGAGGCTGACCAGGGGGGCCACGTCCGCGAGGGCGTAGCGCAGGACCGCCGCCATGCCGGGGGCCGCGTAGCCCTGGCCGCGGTACTCGGGGGCGACCCAGACGCCCTGGATCTGGCAGGCCTGGTGGGTCGCGGCGCCGATCTCCGCCTTGAAGACGACCCGGCCGTCGCGGTCGACGCGGGCGAACGAGCGCCCGGAGCCGACGAGTTCGGCGACCCGCGCCTGGTAGAGCAGGCCTCCGTCGCCCGCGAGCGGGGAGACGCCGACCTCCTCCGTGAACATCGCCACGCACGCCGGCATGATCGTCTCCATCTCGTCCTTGCGGATGCGACGGACGTACGGGTCCGGGGCGATGCCGGCGGGGAGCCGGTCGGCGACCATCAGGGGCTGGTGCGGCCTGACCTCACGGGCGGGGCCCCAGTTCGGTTCGAGCAGGCGCCAGAGCTGGGCGGTGGCGTCGGAGGGGCCGACGATGGAGGAGCAGCGGCGGCCCGCCCTGCGGGCGCGGTCCGCGAAGGCGCGTACGGCGCGGGGGGTGGCGCAGATCGGGACGAGGTTGGCGCCCGCGTAGCAGAGGGACGTGAGCATGCCGTCCTCGTACCAGCCCCACATCTCGCCGCCGAGGCGCCAGGGGTCCAGGCCGGCGACCTGGACGCGGGAGGTCACGAAGGCGTTCGCCACCGGCTCGCGGTCGAGGACGGCGAGCGCGGCGTCCAGGTCGCTCGGTTCGAGGACTCTGGTGGTCGTCTGCGTCAACACGTGCGGGGCCTTCACCATCAGGTCTGCTGATCTCCGCACTGTACCTGGCGAATATGTGGCGTGCCGACCGATGGGGTGGGTGGGGTTTGCCTCGCCCCCGCCGCCCCTGCCCTTCCCGTCACTGCATGGGGCTGCGCCCCTCACCCCCTTTGTCCTCAAACGCCGGACGGGCTGGAGAACCAGCCCGTCCGGCGTTTGAGGAC
>NZ_JBHXTO010000207.1:0-11362 GCF_042677425.1 Streptomyces sp. NPDC127119
CAGTTCCCCGCGCCCCTGACGGGCGCCCCCGATGGCGCCGCAGGCGCCTTCTGGGGGCGCGGGGAACTGCGCGGCCAGCCACAACGCACCCGAGGCGACCCTCCGGCGTCAAGCCGTGCTTCTAGGGGCGCGGGGAACTGCGCGACAAGCCCCCGCCGGGGCCGCAGGTGCCCCCGATCTGTCCAGACCTACGCGCGGCGGAACGTCAAAGATTCGCCCAGCGCGCCCGCCCGCCACAGGTCGTTGCACGCCGAAGCCATGTCCTCCAGCCCCTCCACCACCTGGCCCCACACGATCCCCGGCACCCACCCCACGTCACCGTTGAGCAGCAGGTTGTTGCGTTCGTAGAACAGGGCCAGGTCGATCACCGGCGTGCCCGCGCGGACGCCGGACGCGCCCTCGTAGCCGTACGCCTGCGACCCCAGTTGCGTGCCGGAGAACGAGAAGTAGCAGAGGTCGCCCGGGATGGGCGTGACGGTCGGGTTCTCCAGGGGTGGTTCCGTCGGCGCGAAGGCAGGGAACAGGGCGTAGATCTCGTTGCGGGCGTACTTGGCGTGGTACACGTCACCGCCGAGCGGCAACGCGTTCCAGACGGCTTCGCAGGTGATCGGTGCGCGGTCGTCGAGGAGCTTCGCCGTGCAGTGGACTCCGCGCTCGGACAGGGACACGTCGATGTAACGGTCAGCCATGCGTTCCATGGTCCACCCGGGGTCAATACCCCCGCCGGAGGAATGGGGGCGCAAATTAATCCGAATAATTTGCATCGCATGGGGTAGCCGCGCGCCCATGGCTCCACCAATTGGGAACGACTCTAAGGAAGCTTCGCCGGACGTCGGAAACCGCGGCACGAGCCGCCGGTCACTGCTGGCGGGTGTCACGGCGCTCGGCGCGTTCGGCGCGCTCGGTGCCGCCGGCTGCAGCCGTGTGGCCACGGCGTCGGGCGAGAACGGCGGTGATCTCCTGGACCGGCTGAAGGCACAAGGCGTCGTACGCCTCGGTATCGCCGGCGAGATCCCCTTCGGTTACATCGACACGAACGGCGAGCTCACGGGTGAGGCACCGGAACTCGCGAGGGTCATCTTCAAGCGGCTGGGGGTGGAGCGCGTACAGCCCGTGCCGACGGAATTCGGCTCGCTCATTCCCGGTCTGAAGTCCCAGCAGTTCGACGTGGTCGCCGCCGGGATGTACATCAACGCCGAGCGCTGCGCCCAGGTGATCTTCTCCGACCCCGACTACCAGATGCTCGACGCCTTCATCGTCCGCAAGGGCAACCCGAAGAACCTGCGCGACTACAAGGACGTCGTGAAATCGGGGGCGAAGTTCGCGACCGGAACGGGATACGCGGAGATCCAGTACGCGGTCGAGGCCGGGTACAAGGAGAGCGACATCCTGATCGTCCAGGACCAGGTCGCGGGCATGAACGCCGTCGAGGCGGGCCGTGTCGACGTCTTCGCCGGGACGGCGCTGACCACCCGCGAGGTCGTCAAGAAGTCCAGCAAGGTGGAGTCGACCGAACCGTTCGCGCCACTCGTGGACGGCAAGCCGCACACGGACGGCGGCGGCTTCGCGTTCCGCCCGACGGAGACGAAGCTGCGGGACGCCTTCAACGTGGAGCTGAAGAAGATGAAGGACAGCGGTGAGCTGCTGCGGATCCTGCGTCCCTTCGGCTTCACGAAGAACGAGATGACCGATTTGACCGCGAAGGAGTTGTGCGGCGGATGACATCGGGACTCTGGGAACTCGTCCTCAAGGGGATCTGGGTCACGGTCCAGCTGCTGGTGCTCAGCGCGCTGCTGGCCGGGGCCGTCTCCTTCGTGGTGGGCATCGCGCGCGTCCACCGGCTGTGGATCGTCCGCTTCCTCGCGGGCTTCTACACCGAGGTGTTCCGGGGCACCTCGGCACTGATCATGATCTTCTGGGTGTTCTTCGTGCTGCCGATCGCCTTCGGCTGGCAGCTGGTCCCGATGTGGGCGGGCACCCTCGCGCTGGGTCTGACCTACGGGGCGTACGGCTCCGAGATCGTGCGCGGCGCACTCAACTCCGTCGACAAGGCGCAGGTCGAGGGCGGTATCGCGCTCAGCTTCACGCCCTGGCAGCGACTGCGGCTGATCCTGCTGCCGCAGGCCGTGCCGGAGATGATCCCGCCGTTCTCCAACCTGCTGATCGAGCTGCTCAAGGGCACCGCCCTGGTGTCCGTGATGGGCATGGGCGACCTGGCCTTCAGCGGGAACCTGGTGCGGCTCGCGCTGCAGCAGAGCGCGGAGATCTACACGTACATCCTGCTGATCTACTTCGTGATCGCCTTCCTGCTCACGCGGCTCATGCGCGGGCTGGAGAAGCGGCTCAAGGCCGGGGTCGGCGAAGTTCCTGAGAAGGGTGTGTCCCAGGGCGAGCTGCACCGCCCGGAGACCACCGGAGTCGGCGGAGGTGCCGTATGACATGGGACTGGAGTGCCGTCGGCGACTTCATGCCGCACTTCTGGGACGGCCTGCTGATCACCCTGCAGGCCCTGGTGCTCGGCTCGCTGATCTCCTTCGCCCTCGGGCTCGTGTGGGCGCTGCTGATGCGCACGCCGACCCGCTGGGTGCGCTGGCCGGTCGGGGTCGTCACGGAGTTCATCCGCAACACCCCGCTGCTGGTCCAGCTGTTCTTCCTCTTCTACGTGCTGCCCGAGTGGAACATCACGTTCTCCGCGATGACCACCGGTGTCGTCGCCATCGGGCTGCACTACTCGACGTACACGATGCAGGTCTACCGGGCCGGTATCGAGGGCGTGCCGGCCGGCCAATGGGAAGCGGCCACGGCACTGAACCTGCCCATGACCCGGACGTGGACCGCGGTGATCCTGCCGCAGGCGATCCGCCGGGTGGTGCCCGCGCTGGGCAACTACGTCATCTCGATGCTCAAGGACACGCCGCTGCTGATGGCGATCACCGTCCTCGACATGCTCGGTGAGGCGCGGCTGTTCTCCCAGCAGAACTTCCAGTTCACCGAGCCGCTGACGGTCATCGGCGTGGCCTTCATCCTCATTTCCTATCCGGCTTCCCTCCTCATGCGAGCCCTGGAGCGACGTCTTGTCCGCTGACACCCCCCTGACAGAAGAGTCCGCCGCCAACCCGGCCGTGGACGGCAGCGAGCTGATCCGGTTCGACAAGGTCACCAAGCGCTTCGGCGACAACACGGTCCTCGACAACCTCGACTTCTCCGTCGCGTCCGGCAAGCACGTCACGCTGATCGGCCCGTCCGGCTCCGGCAAGACGACGATCCTGCGGCTGCTGATGACCCTGCTCAAGCCCGACGAGGGCACCATCAAGGTGGGCGGCGACTACCTCACCCACGAGGAGAAGAACGGCAAGCTGGTCCCGGCCGGCGACAAGCACATCCGCGAGGTCCGCAAGAACATCGGGATGGTCTTCCAGCAGTTCAACCTCTTCCCGAACATGAAGGTGCTGCGCAACATCACCGAGGCGCCGGTCACCGTGCTCGGCATGTCCAAGGACGCGGCCGAGGAGCGGGCCCGCGAGCTGCTCGACCTGGTCGGTCTGGCGGAGCACATCGACAAGTATCCGAGCCAGCTCTCCGGCGGGCAGCAGCAGCGCGTCGCGATCGCGCGGGCGCTGGCCATGCGGCCGCAGGTGCTGCTCCTCGACGAGGTGACCTCGGCGCTCGACCCCGAGCTGGTCGTGGGCGTCCTCGACGTGCTGCGGGACATCGCCCGCAGCACCGACATCACGATGCTGTGCGTGACGCACGAGATGAGCTTCGCCCGGGACATCTCCGACCAGGTACTGATGTTCGACTCCGGGCGGGTCCTGGAGTCCGGGTCTCCGGAGAAGATCTTCGGCGACCCGGAGCACGACAGGACCAGGGAGTTCCTCGGCGCGGTGCTGTGACCCCACGGCCCGGCCGGACCGGCCGGGTCACCGGCTCAGGCCTGTGGCATATGCCGGACGGGTGAGCCACTGTTGAGGGGATCGGATCACGCCATCAATCCCGCCAACAGCCCCTCCACGCCCCCGGCCCGACGGCTATCGTGGAGGGGGCCCGGCCGTCCGGGCTGCGTTGATGTGCGGGTCGATGCGCGTGACGTCGAGCCGCGCGCCGGGCCGAAAAGCGCAGGGGGAACACCGTGGCGCTGAAGCGTGAGTCGACCGCGCCGTACCACTCGGCCCAGGACGCCCTGCGCGTCCTGGAGACCGTGGCACGGCACACCACCGGCATCACCGACATCGAACTCGCCCGACACACCGGCCTCGGCACCGAACGCCTCACCGCCCTCCTGCGCATGCTGCGCCGCGAGGGGTACGTGGAACAGCTCGCGGACGGGGCGTACGTGACCGGGGAGGCCTTCGGCCGGCTCGGCTCCGTGCGCGACCGGGACGAGGCGCTGCGCGTCCAGCTCCAGCGCAACCTCGACCGCCTGCGCGACTCGGTCGGCGCCGCCGTCTACATGAGCCGGTACGTGGACGGCGAGATCCACGTCACCCAGTGCGCGGAGGGCCCGGCCACCCCGGCGGTCAACGAATGGGTGGACTTCCGTTCCGCGGCCCACGCCAGCGCCATCGGCAAGAGCCTGCTCGGCCAGCTCGACCTCAACGGCCGGCGCGACCACCTCTCCCGCCACCGCATGGCCCGGCTCACCTCGCGCACCATCACGAACGAGCGGGTGCTGCTGTCCCGGCTCGACGCCCAGGCACCCACCGTGCCCGTGCTCGACCTCCAGGAGTACGCGATCGGCACGGTCTGCGCGGCGGTCCCCATCACGGCCGGTTCGGCCGTGGGCTGCCTCGCCCTCTCCCTCCCGGTGGAGCACGCCCACCGGCTTCGCGAGGCCGCCGACACCCTGAACCGGGGCGCGACACCGCTGCTCCTCTCGCTGGCCATCTGAGCAGGCCGTCCGAGCGACACCCCGGCATCCGCCGCCGCCCCGCGGGTGGTCCGGAGCACCCCTGAGGACCGGGTAGTATTTTCCCTGTCGCCAGCCGCGAGAGCGGTCGGCGGGAGTCACGCGCCGCTAGCTCAGTTGGTTAGAGCAGCTGACTCTTAATCAGCGGGTCCGGGGTTCGAGTCCCTGGCGGCGCACAAGAGCACCACAGCAGGAGGCCTCCGCGAGAGCGGGGGCCTTCTGCGTTGCCCGGCCTTCCACGCCGCCCGCCCCGGCCCCGCCTCACCGCGACAGCAGCTCCTCGCGCCCCCGCGCCCGGTACCGCTCCACCAGCGCCTCGACGTCCGCCCCGTCCAGCAGCCGGTATCCGGTGCACCCCGGCTCCCCCTCCGGCCGCCACCACACCGGGTCCGGGCAGCGGAAGCCCTCGCGGCGCAGTCCGGCCCGGTGGATCTTGTTGGTGGCGGTGACCGGCATCCGGTCGAGGACCCGGACGAAACGCGGGGTCATCTTGGTGCCCAGGTCCGGCTGGGCGGTCAGGAAGGCCTCGAAGGCGAGCGGGTCGAAGGTGCCGGCCACGGTGGCCATGACCTGGTCGCCGGCCACCGGGTCGGGGACGGCGTACACGGCCACGGCGTCCGCGCCCTCGTAGCGGGCGAGGATGTTCTCGATCACCGCGGCGGCCAGGTTCTCGCTGTCGACGCGGAGCCTGTCGTCGGTGCGGCCCGCGAAGTACAGGAATCCTTCGGCGTCCCGGTAGAAGAGGTCGCCGGTCCAGTACCAGCCGTCCCTGCCCCGGGCCGCGTCCGCCGCCGGGTTGCGCCAGTAGCCCTCGAAGGGGTTGGGGCCGCGGTTCACCAGCTCGCCTATGGCCTCGTGCCCGTTGAGCAGCAGACCGTCGGGGCCGAAGACCGCCGCGGGGCACTCGGCGCGGGTCCGCGGATCCAGCACTACGAGGTCGTCGCCGGGTGCCGCCCGTCCGGTCGCGCCCTTCGGCGTCCCCGGCGACCACTGGATCGCCGCCCCGCCCTCCGACGACCCGTAGCCCTCCACCAGGCGCACCCCGAACCGCTCCTCGAAGGCCGCCGCGTCCACCGCCCCCGCCTCCGTCCCGAAGCCCGTGCGCAGCGGGTTGTCGCGGTCGTCGGCGCGGGCCGGGGTCTGCAGGATGTACTGGACCGCGCGTCCCACATAGGTGAAGTACGTGGCCCCGTAGGCCCGTACGTCCGGCAGGAAGGCCGAGGCGGAGAAGCGGCGCCGCAGCGCCACGCCCGCGCCGGCCGCGAGGGCGGGTGCCCAGTCGGCGATCACCGCGTTGCCGTGGAACATCGGCATGCAGATGTAGTGCACGTCGTCCGCGCGCACCCCGAAGTGGCCGACCAGCGACCGCCCGGCCGCCGCGAGCCGCCCCTGCGAGCAGATCGCCGCCTTGGGCGCACCGGTCGAGCCGGAGGTGAAGTAGAGGAGGAAGCGGCTGCGCGGGGTGGCCGGTCCCGGCTCCGGGCGCGCGTCCGCGTACGGCGCGAGCAGGTCCTCGTACGCCTGCGTGTCGGTCACCAGGACGCGTACGCCCGGGAGTTCGAGGCCGTCGAGGAGCGGGAGGTGGGTCCGCTCGGTGATCAGGACGCGGCATTCGGTGTGCAGGATGTCGCGGGCGAGTTCGGGGCCGCGGCGGGTGGGGTTGATCCCCGCGACGGCCGCGCCCGCGAGGGCCGCGGCACTCAGCCAGAGCGGGAACTCGGGGGTGTTGTCGAGCAGCACGCCGATGTGCGGTTCCGCGCGGGGCGACAGCAGTTCGGCGAACAGCGCGGCCCGCGCCGCCGCGCCCGTGGCCACCTCGTGGTGGGTCAGGGCCCGTTCCTCGCACCACAGCCCCGGCCGGTGGTCGCCCCACCGCTCCTGTACGAGTTCGGCGACGGTACGCGCGCCCGTGCCCACGCTCCTGGCTCCCATGGGGGCGCACCATAATTGACGGAGCGTCAGATGACGAGAGGTGGGAGCGGGAGCGGTACGGCTCCACGCACGCCGTCACTCCATGCCGGCGTGCGTGGAACCTACCCGTGGGGGGTGGCCGTGCGGTGGCTCAGAAGGTGACGTCCGAGCAGGCGTAGAACGCGTTGCTCGTGTCGGCGATCGTCCACACCGCGAGGATCACGTGGTGTCCGCTCCGGCCCGACGGCAGGGTGCCGCTGTGCGAGAGCGTCGCCGGGGGCTGACCGCTGTAGGGGACGGTCAGGAACGGGGTGGTGTCCAGCGCGGACCGCGTCAGCGGAGCGTTCTGGTTCCAGCCGCTCTTGGTGATGTAGTACTTGAAGTCGGTCGTCGAGTGCCGTGCCGTGAACTGCCAGCGGAAGGTGTAGCTCTGCCCGCCGCTGACCTTCGTGGTCGGCCAGGCGCCGCCCGAGGGCGTCGTCGCCTTGTCGAGCGCGCCGAAGTTGCCGTGGTTCCCGGAGCAGATCTGACCGTCCGAGGGCCCGGCCGCCGGGAAGCCCTTGGGGCCCTCGACGCTCTGGGGCTCCCACTGGATGTCACCGCAGTTGGCCACGCCGCCGTTCTGGCAGAGCTTCTGCCGGCTGACGGGGAGGTCGGTGTAGCCGTGGCCGGTGGCACCGCCGCTGGAGAGGACGATCGCTCCGGTGGTGGCGAGTCCGACGGCGGCGGCGTACCACTTCAGCCGCTTTCGGGGCGGGGGAGTTGGCCGGAGGGTTGGCTGGGGAGTTTCTCGCATGCTGCCGCTCCTGGAGAACGTGGGGGAAGTTCCGTGAGCCGTGCGTGCGCATCGCGATGCGTGAAGGTGAAGACGAAGGTGAAGATGAGGCGATGATTCAGGTCTAGACCAAGTACCAGATTATTGCCAGGACTTGGCTGTGTCCATATCAAGTCCACGTCAAAAGCGGGATGGGTCCATACCAATCGTGGAGAGGGCCCGGTGGCACCGGTCCCGCGACTTCTCCACCAGCTGTCCGTTCGGGTCGTCGTTGGTGGCCACCCAGTCCCGCGCCTGCGCCTCGTCCCTCCCACCCGCCAACTGCCGCTCCACCAGCCTCTCCTGCCGCACACCCCCCGGCGTCTCCACGTACCAGCACTCCCCCATGAGCACATGTGCGTCCCGCCAGCCCGGCAGATCGCAGGCGAGATAGTTCCCCTCGGTGACGACGAGCCGGGCGGCCGGAGGCACCAGATGACGCGCGGCGACCGGCTCGTGGAGCGTGCGGTCGTAGTCCGGTACGTAGATGTCGCGGACCGTCTCGTCGAGGACCCGGCGCAGCAGATCGACGTACCCCCACACGTCGAAGCTCGGCTCGGAGCCCTTGCGGGCGGTCAGGCCGAGGCGTTCCAGCTGGACGTTGGAGAGGTGGAAACCGTCGAGCGGCAGATAGGCGGCGCCCTCGCCGAGGTGCGCGACCAGGGCGCGGGCGAGGGTGGACTTGCCGGCACCGGGCGGTCCCGCCAGGCCCAGTACGGCACGCGGGGTGCCCTCGGTCAGACTCCAGGCGTCCGCGGCCAGGTCGTCGAGGGTGTGGGGACCCGCGGGGGTGGGGGGTTCGGTGAGGTCGTGGGGGCCGGTGGCGGAGGCTTCGGGGTCGGCGGCCGGGACGGGGGTGCGGGGGTCATCGATCTCCATGCCCCGTATAGAACGCCACCGTCAGGTCCTTCACCAGGGCCTTGCGCTCGTAGTCGTCCAGCTCGACGAGACCGCGCAACGTCAGCCGGGTCACCGTGTCCTCCACGGAGTCGACGACCGAGGTGAGGACCTTGTCGCGGTGCTGGGCGTCCAGGGCCGCGATCCTGCGGCGCTGCATCACGGCGGCGATCTCGGGCGCGTACTCCACCCCGAGCGGCTGCGCCGAGTACACCTGGAGACCGACCGCCGCCGCCTCCGCCGCCACCAGCCGGGTCAGCGAGTCGCTGACGGCCTCCGTGTTGCGCAGGGTCGCGGCGTCCGCCCCGCCCGACGCGTTCGGCCCGTAGGGCGGGTTCGGCGAGAGGTCGGCCGGCAGCTGCGCGAGCACCCGGGCGAGCGCCGCCTCCACGCACTCGCGCAGATACAGCTGGTGGTCCTCGACGCCGAGCGCGGCGCGGGCGGTGTCCCGCACCCGCCAGACGACGAGCACCACGACCCGCAGCGCGACCCCGTTCGCGTCGACCGCGGGCATCGCCTCGCTCCGCCAGTGCCGCAGCCGTACGTCGATCCGGCGGCGCAGCACCAGCGGGTTCACCCACATCAGCCCTGTGCGCCGGACCGTGCCCCGGTAGCGGCCGAAGAGGCCGAGCACCCAGGCGCGCCCGGTACGGCCGCGGGCCAGCCCGCCGAACCCGAACAGCGCGAGCGCCCCGCCTCCCGCGAGCGCCGCCCACTGCGGGCCGCCGAGTCCGGCACCGGTGTGCGCGGGCAGTCCCAGCGCGTCCACGGCGAGCGACGGCAGGACGCCCGCCCACCAGGACGCCAGGACGCAGCCGGTCGTACCGACGGCGCCCGCCAGTACTCCGGCCAGGCCCGGCAGCACCCGTGCGGGCCGCTCGACCAGGTCGGGGTCGACCTCCGGTGCGGGCCTCGGCCGCAGCGGGGCGGGGGTGCGCCGCGCGATCCGCGGCTGCTCGCCGGTGCCCCGCCGACGGCTGACCACCGCGGGCGCCAGCGCCACGGACACCGGTCCGGGCTCGTCGCGGAAGAGCAGGTGGACCGGGATCTCGGTGGTCGCCTCGTTGTGGATGACCCGCGCCCCGCGGCCACCCGTCTCCCGGCCGCCGGGGTCCCGGCCGCCGGGGTCGCGTCCTCCGGTGTCGCGTCCTCCGGTGTCCCGGCCGCCCGCATCGGGCGGGCCCTCGGGCTCCGGCGAGTGTGAAGTGGTCGTCGTACTCATCTGTGCCTCCGTGCCTCCGCGCCAGGAAGAACCGCCGTGCCGGTCGAACAACCCCCTAGGGGGCGTCGGCGAAGAGCCGTCGCCAGGTCTCCGGACCCGGATAGCCGTCCGCCGCCCCGCCGCGCCACCCCTGCGCGCGCTGGAACGCCTCGACGTTGCGCCGGTCGCCCTCGCCCCAGCGCGATCCCGGACCCCGCGTGTAGTGCGTGCCGAACCCCTTCTTCACCAGTTGCCTCCCCAGCCGGGTGACATGGTCGTTGTCCGCGCCGGGCCGGAACATCGCCCGGCCGGGATAGCCGGGGACGCCGTGCGGGGCGACACCGCCGGCCGGGGGCTTCGCGGGCGTGCCGGGGCTGCCGGCGCTCGCGGCCCGGACGTCCCGGCCCTTGCCGTTCACCAGGTACGACCAGGTCGTCGGCCCCGGCAGCCCGTCGGCGTCGGCCCCGGTCCAGCCCTGCGCCTGCTGGAACGCCCGGGTCGCCCGCCGGTCCGCGTCCGACCAGCGCGGTCCGGGACCCGAGGTGTAGAAACTCCCCGCGCCCCGCGCGACGAGCATCCGCCCCAGCCGGGTGACGTACGCGTTGTTCGCACCGGGCCCGAAGGCGGCGGCGCCGGGATAGCCGGCCGCCGCCGGAGAGGTGACGGGCGTGCCGGTACCGGTGCCGGTGCTGCCCTTGCCCGGCTCCGGCTTGAGCCCCTTGTAGCGATACGCGAGATAGCGGTCCGAATTGCTCCAGTAGGCGTAAGGAGTGGCCTGCCTGCGGGCGTGCGGACGCGTCAGCTCGTACGCGATGTAATGGCTCTGCGTGTAATCCGTCCAGCCGCCGAAAATCACGACGTGGGACCCTTTCTCGGGGTCGGACGGATTGTGGAAGAGCAGGATGTCCCCCGGCTGGAGATCACCCTGGGCGACCCGGACGCCGTACTTGTCGAGGCTGCCCGTCCATTCGTTCCCGCCGAGGTTCCAGGCCATCGAGACGAAGCCGGAGCAGTCCTGGCGGTAGCCGTCGGACCAGTACGCGCCCATGTTGTAGGGCACCTGCGCGGCGACCCACTCCCTGGCCCGGTTGATGATCTCGGCCCGGGTCGTCTGGGGCGCCTTGATCCTGGCCGGTACACCGCCGGGGCCGTGCAGCGGGGTCGTGCCGCCCTGCGGAGTGCCGGGGTCGTCGGCCGCGGGGGCGCCGGGGCGCTGCGGGGCGTGCGCGGCGGCGACGGCGGGGGTGGCGCCGGCCGCGCCGAGCACCGTGCCGGTGGCCGCGGCGAGGGCCAGCGCCATGGGGGAGAGCGCGGCCGGGTGGCCGCCGAATCCGCCGGTTCTGGAATGCGGCAGTACGCGCCGCCAGTGTGTACATCCGGGGCAGTCGCAGTCGCTCTCGGGATCGAATTCCTCGAATGCCGGAGCGGTCATGCTTTTCCCGTCGTCGTCCTGTCGAAGATTTCCGCGCTTCTGCACGTTCGTCAGTTTCGCAACGTGTTGCTCGGACCGCATGTTGACGGTCCGAATGATGTATCGACTGCCTCCTGCGAGTGGATCCGATTTCGGCTGCGGGCCGGTGGGGGTTGCTCGCGCAGTTCCCCGCGCCCCCAACCGCCCAGGGGCGCGGGGAAC
>NZ_JBHXTO010000208.1:0-11316 GCF_042677425.1 Streptomyces sp. NPDC127119
GGGTGGGTCGTGGTGCCGGTTCGTGCCCTGTCAGGGGCGCGGGGAACTGCGCGGGTCACCCCCACTCGGCTGCAGTCGAGAGCCGGACGGGGCCGTCCAGAATCCCCGCGCCGCCGCGCAGGCGCTACGCGCCCACCGACACCGTGAAACGTCGCGGGTTGCCGTCGTGGGCCGCGCCCGAGACGTCGGGCTGGCCGTCGGGGCGTACGTCGTCGTACGGGAACGCGTAGCCGATGGGGGAGTTGGCGTGGACGACGCGGGCCCAGTGGTTGGTGACCGCGTCCGTGTAGTAGTCCGACGTGGTCGTGCCGTTGGGCTGGGTCGGGTGCGTGAGCATGATCGAGCGGTTGAACCCGGCGGCGAGGCGCGCGAGGATGGCCTTCTTGTCGTCCGGGTCGCCCGGGTTGTTGGCGAACGGCCCGTGGTTGCAGGTGAAGATGTCCTTCGACGTGGGCTTGCTGAAGGTGTGACCTCCGGCGAAGGTCAGCGTGTCGCCGCTGACCCGCCCGGTGACGACACCCCGGCCGCCCTGGAGGTCGATCCCCAGGTCGGTGGAGCGGTACTTGTCCCACACCTGGTCGATATAGCCGGTCCAGAGGTCGCGGAACGGCATCTCGGCGGGCCGGTCGAAGTACGGAGCCATCAGGTTCTGCGGCGAGACCACCCGCAGTACGGAGCCGTCACCGCCCCGCGTCACCAGCTTGTCCCAGGGCTGACCGTCCTTGGCGGCCTGCGCCGTGAGGTCCGCGGCGATCCGGTCGACGGCACCGTCGGGCAGCGGGGCCACGGTGTGCGTGGCGTCGCCCTCCAGGGTCAGACCGATCGGCAGCGCGGTGACCAGGTCGACGTAGCTGATGTTGGCGTACAACTGGTCCGTGTTGAAAGTGAATTCGCAGAACGACCACGTCCTCCCGCAGTTCGGGTCGGTGGCCGTGGCGAACGCGGGCTCGACCAGGGAGGGGCCCGGGTTGAGGTAGAAGTCGAGCGTGCTGTCCCGTACGAAGTAGACGCGGGCGCCGTACATCTGAGGCAGCGTCAGCACCTTGGCGGCCGAGCCGGCGGCACCCAGGGGGATGGCGCAGTCGACGGGCAGCGGTGTCTGCGGCGCCGAAGGGGAGGTGGGCCGGTAGACACTGCCGTCGGCGCGCAGCAGGACCCAGTTGCCCGTCGACTGCTCGTGACCGGTGACGTACGCGCGGACCGTGCCGGGCAGCGAGTTGTTCTTGAGGGCGAGTTCACAGGTCGCGGGAGCCGCCTCGGCCGTCGGGCTGAGAGCGCTCCCCCAGACGGGGTAGCCCGCGGCGGCGGTGACGGCGGCGGTTCCGGTCAGAAACTTCCTGCGTGAGATCAAAGCGGTCTCCTGGAACGTGGGGGGAGGCAGGAGCAGGCCGATGTATGGGGCATCGGCCTCCTGCGGGGCACCACTGTTCCCAGGGGGAGTTGAAGCGTCAAGGGTTATGACTGAGAGCGCTCTCGAAAAGTCCATGCTTTCAGAAGTTGACGGCAGGTCGGGCGGGGGCGGGGGCGGGCCGGGTCGGGCGGGCCGGACGCCGGACAGGGTTGGCCGGAGGGAGTCGGCCGCCCCCGGCCGGCCAACCCTTCGGCCGTCGGTCTCCCGGCGAACGTCAACCCGTGGCCGGCTCGCTCTTGATCACCGCGAAGCGTGCCCCGTAGGGGTCGGCGAGCTTGCCGATCCGGCCGACGCCCTCCACGGACGTGGCGGGCATCCGGACCGTGCCGCCCAGACCTCGGGCCTTCGCGAGCACGGCGTCCGTGTCCTCGACCTCGAAATAGGGCAGCCAGTACGCCCCCGCCTCCTGCTCCGCCGGGTCGTCGGCCAGGGGGACGACACCGCCGAACATGGCGTCCTCGCCGCCCTCCGAGGGGTTGACGCAGGTGTAGACGCCGCCCGGGAACGGCATGGCCGAGGTCTCCATGCCCAGTACGGAGTGGTAGAACGCGGCCGCAGCGGCGATGTCCGGTGTGTACAGCTCGACCCAGCACAGGGAGCCCTCCTCACCGGCCACGTCGAGGCCGCGGAGCGCGGCGGGCTGCCAGAGGCCGAAGGGGACGCCCGCCCGGTCGGCGAGGATGGCCATGCGGCCCTTGTCCATGACGTCGTCGGGCGGCACCAGCACGCCGCCCCCGGCCTTCTCGACCGCCTTGGCCGTCGCGTCGGCGTCCGGGCTCTGGAAATAGACGGTCCAGGACGGCGGGCCCTGCTCGGGGGTGGTCTGCATACCGCCCGCGACGGTCTTCCCGGCCGCCTGGAAGAAGCCGTAACCGCCGGTATCGGGTCCCGCCGACTGGAAGTCCCAGCCGAAGAGGCCTCGGTAGAAGGAAGTGGCGCCGTCGATGTCGGGGGTGCCGAGATCGAGCCAGTTCGGGGCGCCCGTCACGAAACGGGTGGTGAGCATGTTGCCCTCCTCTGAGGGGTCCCGTTGCCTGCACTGCCGAGTCTTGCACCGCCCACTGACAATCGCCGCCGGAGCGGGGCGCTGCCGTGGTCCGGGGCGCCGTTGGTGGCCGCCTGCGCCGTCGGGGGGCGGCCTCGCACCCCGTGTCCCTGAGGAGGTGGGGCCTGGGGCACCTATTCGGCTGCGGGCCGTGCGTGGCTGAGCGCGCCGTTCCCCGCGCCCCTGAAAAACGGGGCTGCGCCCCTGCCTTTCATCTTTTAGGGGCGCGGGGAACTGCGCGGCCCACCCTCACCGACCCGCAGCCAAAACCGTCCCCGCACCCCTGCCTTCTCAGGAGCCCGTTGTTTGCCTGCGGCTCGGTGGGGGCTGGTCGCGCAGTTCCCCGCGCCCCTTACGGGGCGCGGGACGCCGGGCCCCTCTGTGCCGCGGATGGCGTGGTCGCAGGCGCCGGAGTTAATCCGTTGTGGATTTCGCCGCGCGCCGCTGTGCCCCCGCCTTCGGCCGGGAGCATCATCGGGTTCGGCGGGTGTGGTGGTGGTGCGTGGGTGGGCGTTGAGCCCGTGTTGATCGAACGTTTTTCGAGGCGCGACACGATCCCGGCATGCACAACGACACCATTGCCGCCGCGCCCGACCTCTCCTGGCAGGAACAGGCACTGTGCGCCCAGACCGGCTCCGACTTCTTCTTTCCCGAGCCGGGCAGCTCGGTGCGCGAGGCGAAGCAGATCTGCGGAATGTGCGAGATGCGCTCCGCGTGCCTCGAATACGCGCTCACCCACGACGAACGCTTCGGCGTCTGGGGCGGCCTCTCCGAGAAGGAGCGCCTCAGCCTCCGACGCGCCCAGCACTAGCTCGGTACCAGCTCGGCAGTAGTTCGGCACCGGCCCGGTGGCCGGGGCGCATCGGGAATTCCGAGCGCGTCGCGGCTTCCGGCAGGCACAATCCACCGCATGGTCCACACCCCGCGGCAGCAGGCCGAGAGTCTGCTGAACGCCTTCGATCCGCTGCCGTACCCCCTGCGTATGCGCGAACTCGCCGCAAGGGTAAGGGAGGTGGCGGAGGCGCGTCCGCTGCTGGACGAGCTGGAGGCGCACGGGTCCTACGGGCGAGGGCTCGCCGTCGTCGCGGCGGCCGTCAGCCGGGACGCCGGGTGGGTCGGCGCCCGCCTCGCCGACCCGGACTCCTTCGTGCGCGGACACGCGCTGCGGGTGGCCGACAGCCTCCAAGTGCCCGACTCCGCCTACGAGACGGCGCTGGCCGACGCGCCCGAGGCGATTCGCCGTGACCTGCTGCGGGCCGTGGTCTCGGGCCGGCGCACCGCGCTGGCGGACCGGCTCGTCGACCCGCTGCGCGACGAATGGGGCGACGCGGAGGCGGCACGCCTGCTGCCCGGCTGCTCACCCGGCACGGTCGCCCGGCTCCTGCCCTCGCTCTTCCACGCCGTGCGGGGCTGGGCATCGCTCGGCAGACGGCACCCGGAGGTCCTGCTGGACGCGGTGGAGGGCGAGTTGGCCGCCCTGCCCGCGTCACTGCGTGACACCTGGTGGCGACGGTACGCGCAGGCCGTGACGGCCACCGTGCCCTTCCGGCCGCTGCGTGCGCTGGACCTGGTCGAACGCTTCGCATCCGCCGGGCTCCCGTATCAACTCCACAACCAGTTGGGCGCGTTCGCGGCCGTCGCTCCGGAACGGGTGCTCCGGCTGCTCCTCGTGGGCGACAGCTCTTCGGCCGCTGCCGTGCGCAGTCGTCCGCTGCTGCGCAGGATCGCCCGGGCGGAGGGGTTGGAGAGCGGTGAACTCGTCCGGCTTGGCTCGGTGTTGGCCGACCACGGCGACCTCGCCGTCCTCCTGGCGGCGCTCCCGCCCGCTCGCCGGTACGCCTTCTACACCGAAGTGATGGCCGGCCGGGGCCCGGGAGGCGGGGGTGCCGTCGTCGACGCCGTCATCCTCGATGCCCTGCCGCGCAGTTGTGTCGCGGAGGAGGCGCGGCGGATGGCCGCCGCCGCCCGTGAGAGCGGAGCGACCTGGCACACCGTCCTGCTCGCCGAGTCCTGTCTGCCGGTCGCCCAGGTGCGCGAGCGGCTCGTCGAGGCGACCCGCCGGCCCGCCGCCGAAGACCGCGCCCTGGCCTGGCCGTTGCTCATCACCAACGCGGCCCGCTCCGGCGACCCCGCCGCCGTCGTCCACGTACTGGAGGAGTCCGCCCGGCTCCGCAACGAGCAGGACCCGGTACGGCAGCCGGCTCTGTGGGCGTTGTCCCGTATTCCGCCCGCCCTGTTGACCGAGGACGCAGGGCCGCACCTCGACAGGATCGTCGCCGACGCCGTCGACGCCCGGGACTCCTCGCCGGGGAGCCGGCACAACCTCAGCCGGTTCGCCGTCTCCGTGCTCCGCGAGCACGCGGCGGGCGGCTCAAGGGAGTTGGTCAACTGGGCCCTGCGCACCCTCGTACGTATCTCCGGCAACACCGGCGGCGCCGACCTCGGCCGACTCGACGCGACCCTGCGCCGGGGGCAGGAACACCAGGTGTACGAGGCGTTGCGGCCGTGGATCGAGGCCGGGGCGGAGAAGGCCGACCACGGCCTCGTCTTCGCGCTGGCCCGAGCCGTGGGGCGGCGTGCCGCCGGCATGACCGATCTGCAGGAACTCCTCTGGCAGGCCATCCGGTTCGGGAACGACACGACCGTCCGCTCCGCCGTCGAGCTGTGGCTGGAACCGCCCGCCACCCGGGACGAAAGAGCCGCGCGCGTCCTCGCCCTCGACCCCTCGGCGGGGACCCTGTGGCCCGTCCTGGCCGTGCTCACCCGCCGCCGTACCGACCTCCTCGACGTGCTCCTCGCGGACACCCCGCCGTACGGGCGCTTCCTCACCAGGGGTACCGCGTGGACCGTACCCGTGGGACCCGACGTACGGCGCTGGCTGCCGCGTCAACAGGACGCCTTGGTGCGGAAGTTGGCGGAGTCGGCCGCCGACGCGGGGCTGCCGGCGCATGCCAGGGCCGCCGCCGTCGAGCAGGCGGCGCGCATACCGGAGCGGGGCGCCGAAGTCGCCCGCCGCTGGACCGGCTCGCGGAACACCGTGCTCGCGGAGGCCGCGCTCGGCGCGCTCGCCCACACCGACCGGCCCGGAGACACGCTCCCCGAACTGCTCGCGCACGCCGGCGACGACCGGGCCCGTGTCGCCGTGTACGCGGCCACCCGGGTGTCCCGGCACGTGGCGCCGTCCCTGCTCGTGGACCGGCTGCGTGACGTGCTGTCCGCGCCGGACACCAAGGTGACCAGCCGCAAGGAGGCCGCCCGCCTCGCCGCGGCCCGGCTCCCGGCCCCGGTGGCCGCACGCCTTCTCACCGAGGCGTACCGGCGGCCGGGCACCCACCTCGACGTCCGGGCCGCGTGTGTCGCCTTCGCGGGCTCGTTGCTCGCTCAGGAGCCCGTATGGACGCTGCTGCACGACGCCGCCGGAGCCGAACCCGTTCTCCGCGCGGCCGTGCTGCGCGTCGCACCCCTCGACCTGCCGGAACGGCACCGCGAGCGGTACGCCCGGCTCGTCCGCGACGTGTCCACGACCGACGACCCGCCGACCGCCGTCCTCGCCTACGGCGCCCTGGCCCGCTGGGCGCCGTGGTGCCCCGACGCACCCACCGTCCTGGCCACCGCCACGGCGGACCTGACGAACCGCACGAGCTGGCGGGCCGCCGCCCACGGCCTGGTGATCGCGGCGACGGGTTCGGACGGGGGAGCGGCCGGATTACGAGACGCCCTGCGGACGCTGGCGGATGCGGATGCGGAGGCGACATCGGAGGCAGGGAGCCCGGACCACGTCTACGCGGGCGGCTTCCCCGGGGGCGAAGCCCTCACCGGCATCGATACCGGCACCAATGCCGACACCGGTGTTGCTGCCGATACCGGCGCCGGCACCGGCACGATCACCGGTGCCGGTGCCGGTGCCGGCGCTGATGCAGAGCCCCTTCGGGACCGGCCCGCCCGGCAGCGCGTCGACCATCTCGTCGCGTGCCTGGCGCAGCGGGCCGAAGTCGACGCCGGGCCCGTCCGCGCGGCGGCCCTCGGCGCCGCCGAACTGCTGGCCCGGTACGACGGTTTCGTGCCGCAGGCCGCCGCGGTCACGGTGGCCCACCTCGACCTGGACGCGGCGGCGGAGCATGTGGAGGCGGCCCTGTCCCGGCTGGCCGCGCTGACGGCGGGCCGGCCGGCGCTCGCGGCCGCGACCGCCGCCGAACTCGCCGAACGGCTGGACCGCGGGACGCACGAGGGCGACGCCGAGACCCTTTTCGACACCGTCCGACGGCTGACCGCGCACGGCGGTCACAGCGAGGGACTGCTCGCCACGGCGCTCACGGTCGCACTCGGCACCCGCACGGACTGGCGGCTGCCGTGGCGAGAGCGGCTCAGAGCACTGCGCCGCCACCCGGTGGCCGACGTCCGCGACGCGGCACTGGCCCGGACGACGGCGTACGAGTGAGAGATGCCCCGGCCCCGGCACAGACGCCGGGACCGGGGCATCGGGTCACCCGCCGCGAAGCGGATCACACGGCTGCGGAGCGGATCACACAGCGGCGGCGCGGGCCGCCATACGGGCCTTGCGGGCCGCGAGCTTCTCGTCGAACTTGGCGGCCTCGGCGTCCAGGCCGCCCATGTACAGGCCGAGCTCCTCCTGCGCCTTCAGGCCCTCGGGGCCCAGGCCGTCGATCTGCAGGACCCTGAGGTGACGCAGTACCGGCATCAGGACGTCGTCGTGGTGGATCCGCATGTTGTAGACCTCGCCGATGGCCATCTGCGCGGCGGCGCGCTCGAAGCCGGGCATACCGTGTCCGGGCATCCGGAACTGGACGATGACGTCCCGCACGGCCTGCATGGTGAGGTCGGGGGCCAGCTCGAACGCGGCCTTGAGGAGGTTGCGGTAGAAGACCATGTGCAGGTTCTCGTCGGTCGCGATGCGCGCCAGCATGCGGTCGCAGACGGGGTCGCCCGACTGGTGTCCGGTGTTGCGGTGCGAGACGCGGGTCGCGAGCTCCTGGAAGGCGACGTACGCGACGGAGTGCAGCATCGAGTGCCGGTTGTCCGACTCGAAGCCCTCACTCATGTGCTGCATACGGAACGCTTCGAGCTGGTCGGGGTCCACGGCGCGCGACGCGAGCAGGTAGTCGCGCATCACGATGCCGTGGCGGCCCTCCTCGGCGGTCCAGCGGTGCACCCAGGTGCCCCAGGCGCCGTCGCGGCCGAAGAGGGAGGCGATCTCGTGGTGGTAGCTGGGCAGGTTGTCCTCGGTCAGGAGGTTGACGACGAGCGCGATGCGGCCGAGCTCGGTGACCTTGGACTGCTCCTTGCCCCAGGCCTCGCCGTCCTCGAAGATGCCGGGGAAGTTGCGGGCGTCGGACCAGGGCACGTACTCGTGCGGCATCCAGTCCTTCGCGACCTTCAGGTGCCGGTTGAGTTCGGTCTCCACCACTTCTTCCAGCGCGAACAGCAGCCGGGCGTCGGTCCAGTCGGAGGACGGGCTGCCGAGATGGGGAGAAGTGATCGTCACGGGGGCTCCAGGGGGACGTATGTGCTGAGCGGTGAAACCAACCTACGGCATCGTAGGCTACGTATCCGTAGGTTACGGTGCCGTAGGTTAAGCGTGCTGTAAAGAGCCCTGATCAGCAACGATCTCCGGAAAGATCGATTCGGCAGGCATACGGAGGCCACCCGTCCGGCGGATGCGCAGGTCCCGGGGCCGTGCGCGGGGCACTCCGGGTCTCAGACGTACAGCTCGCGCAGCCGGACCGAGAGGCACGTCACACAGCCTTCGAGCTTCTCGAACTCGCCGATGTCGACGAGGACGGGTTCGAGACCGAGCCCGGCGAGCAGATCGGCGGTCTTCGGCGCGCTCGCCGCCATCAGCAGCTTTCCGCCGCCCAGCAGGACGACGTGCGAGCCCGCCTCCTCCGGCACCGCGAGGAAGCGCGGGAACAGCGACGGCGTGTCCACCAGCGGCTCGTACCCGATGATCGTGCCGTCCGGCAGGGCGGTGACGGCCGACTTCAGGTGCAGCACCTTGCTGACCGGTACGGCGACGACCCGGGCGCCGAGCGGCTCGAAGGTAGCCCTCAGCTGCTGGATGCCGGCTCCGTTGGTACGTCCGCCCTGGCCGACGTAGATCGTGTCGCCGACCTTCAGGACGTCGCCGCCGTCGAGCGTGCCCGGCTCCCACACCCAGTTCACCGAGCAGCCGAGCCGGGCCACCGCCTCCTCGACACCGGCGGTCTCGCCGCGCCGGGACTCCGCGCCCGGGCGGCCGATCAGCGCGACGTTGCGGAAGACGACCACGGCGTCCTCGACGAACACGGAGTCCGGGCAGTCGTCGGCGGGCTCCGCCTCGACGGTCTCCCAGCCGTGCGTACGCAGTGCGCCCGCGTACGCCTCCCACTGGTCGAGCGCCAGAGCGAGGTCGACCGGTGTGCGCTCCAGGTGCGTGACGAGACCTTCGGCCAGGCGGGGGCTGGGACGGCGGATGAGAGCCTTCTGGCTGGGCACGTGCGGTCTCCGTCTCGGCAGGGTGTTGTCCCGCACATCATGCAGCCCCGCCCTGCGCCGCAACAGCCCCAGCCCCGTAAGGGGCGCGGGGAACGGCGCGGGCCACCCCCACACACCCGCACCCGACGACGGCCCCGTCAAGGGGCGCGGGGAACCGCGCGGCCGGCCCCCACGCACCCGCACCCTACGAACAACCGGCGCCCCCGGGGGAAGGGGCACCGCCCCGGTCGTGAGTTCCGTGCGGCCCGGTGGGGGCGGGCCGCGCAGTTCCCCGCGCCCCTCAGCGGGGCTGCGCCACCGCCTCGGACGTCGTCTCCGTCAGCTCGCCGTCCAGGAGCAGCCACCGCGTGATCCCGATCGACTCCAGGAACGGCACATCGTGGCTGGCCACGATCAGCGCGCCCTCGTACGACTCCAGCGCCGTGGTGAGCTGCCGCACGCTCGCCATGTCGAGGTTGTTCGTCGGCTCGTCGAGCATCAGGAGCTGCGGTGCGGGCTCGGCGAGCATCAGCGCGGCCAGGGCCGCCCGGAACCGCTCGCCGCCCGAGAGCGTCGCCGCCCGCTGATCGGCCCGCGCGCCCCGGAACAGGAAGCGGGCCAGCCGCGCCCGGACCCGGTTGTTGGTGGCGCCCGGCGAGAACCGCGCCACGTTCTCGGCGACCGTCAACTCGTCGTCGAGGACATCGAGTCGCTGGGGCAGGAACCGCAGCGGCACATGGGTCGACGCCTCCCCGGAGACGGGCGCCAGCTCCCCGGCGATCGTCCGCAGCAGGGTCGTCTTGCCGGCCCCGTTGCGCCCGATCAGCGCGACCCGCTCGGGCCCGCGCAGATCGAACGAGCCCGCACTCCCCCCGTACGCCAGCTCCAGGTCGAGGAGCGTGAGCACGTTACGGCCCGGCGGCACGGCCGTGTACGGCAGGTCGACGCGGATCTCGTCGTCGTCCCGCACGGCCTCCACCGCGTCGTCGAGCCGTTCCTTCGCCTCGGCGAGCTTCTCCTCGTGCATGATGCGGTGCTTGCCCGCGGACTCCTGGGCCGCGCGCTTGCGCGCCCCCATCACGATCTTCGGCTCGCGCTTCTGCTCGAACATCTTCTGCCCGTACCGCTTGCGGCGGGCCAACTTGACCTGCGCGTCGACCAGTTCGCGCTTCTGCTTCTTCAGATCGGACTCGGCGACGCGCACCATCCTCTCGGCCGCCTCCTGTTCGGTGGCGAGCGCCTCCTCGTACGCCGAGTAGTTGCCGCCGTACCATGCGACCTCGCCGGAGCGCAGATCGGCGATCTGGTCGACCAGGTCGAGGAGTTCACGGTCGTGGCTGACCACGACCATGACGCCGGAATAGCCCTCGACGGCCGCGTACAGCCGTCGGCGCGCGTACAGGTCGAGGTTGTTGGTGGGCTCGTCGAGGAGGAGTACGTCGGGCCGGCGCAGCAGCAGCGCGGCCAGCCGCAGCAGGACCGACTCGCCGCCCGAGACCTCGCCGATGGTGCGGTCGAGCCCGATGTGACCGAGGCCGAGTACGCCGAGCGTCGCCACGGCACGCTCCTCGACGTCCCAGTCGTCGCCCACGACCTCGAAGTGCTCCTCGGACACGTCGCCCGACTCGATGGCGTGCAGCGCGGCGCGCTTGGCCGCGATGTCCAGCACCTCGTCGACCCGCAGCCCGGTGTCGAGGGTGACGTTCTGAGGAAGGCGGCCGACCTCGCCCGCGACGCGGACGGTGCCCTCGGCCGGGACGAGTTCTCCCGAGATCAGCTTCAGGAGTGTGGACTTCCCCGATCCGTTGACGCCGACGAGCCCGGTCCTGCCGGGTCCGAAGGCCACCTGGAGGTCCTCGAAGACGGGCGTGCCGTCGGGCCAGGCGAAGGAGAGGGAGGTGCAGGTGATGGAAGTGGGGGTACTGGACATACGGGCCTCGCAGTGCTGGATGCGGTCAGGGCGACACGTATCGAGACACCGGGAGGCGGCGACGGCCGGAAGGACGGAGTCCTCCGGGGGGATCGCGGAACACGGGAAAAGCCCTGTTCCGCGGGACGGCTCGGAGCCGAGGTCGCACGCTGCGCACACACGGACAGGTGTGTGGCGCGGTGTCTCAAGACCTCAGACGAGCAACGTCCTTCTCCATTCGGCGACAACAGGACCGCTTTACACCGTAGGAGGGGGCCCACCGGCTGTCAACGAATTAAAGCGCCCCCGGGCGGGGGCGGGGGGGGGCGCGGGCCGGCGCGCGGGCCGCGGCGGGGGGGGCGGGGCGGCGGGGGGTTGCGGGGTGTTTTGGTTTGGGGGGGGGTTTTGGGGGGGGGGGGGGGGGGGGGGGGGGGGGGGGGGGGGGGGGGGGGGGGGGGGGGGCGGGGTCGGGTCCGAGGC
>NZ_JBHXTO010000209.1:0-10935 GCF_042677425.1 Streptomyces sp. NPDC127119
GCCGTAGTGGGGGCTGCCGGAGGTTGACCCCGCGCAGGTGGGGGGGTTGGGGGCGGGGCCGGTGTTGAGCCTGGGGGGGGGGGGGGGCGGGCCGCGCCGTTCCCCGCGCCCCTCAAAAGCGGGGCTGCGCCCCAGCTTTTGCCTTTAAGGGGCGCGGGGAACTGCGCGCTCAGCCCCCACACACCCGCAGCAAACCAACAACCAGCGCCGCAGGCTGACGCACCCGCAGTCGGCGAACGGCCTTCGTGGTGAAGGGGCGCGGGGAACTGCGCGACCGGCCCCCACCGGCCCGCAGGCGATCAACCCCCCTCAACGCCCCGTAAGTTCCAGTTCCAGCAGCCACTCCACCACCTCCGTGTGGTGGCGGGCCTGCCGAGGCGAGTCTCCCCAGACATACAGACCGTGGCCCGCCACGACAACCGCCGGCATCCGAGAATCCCGCGCGGCCTCCAGCCGATCCCCGAGCACCCCCATGTCCTGACTGTTGGCGATGACGGGAAGCGTCACCTCCACACCATGGGCCGGCACCCCCACCCCCTTCAGCATCTCCAGATCGGACAGCACGATCCCGCCCGGCGACCGCCGCCCCAGCGCGACGGAAGCCACCGTGTGCACGTGCACGACGGCACCCGCACCGGTCAGCGCGGCCACCCGCGCGTGCAGCGCCGCCTCCGCGGACGGCTTGCCGCCGCTCACCGCGGACCCCCGCCCGTCGACCAGCACGACGTCCGCCGGCGTCAGTTCACCCTTGTCGTGGCCGCTGGCGGTGACCGCGAGCAGCAGCGGATCGCGGGAGAGCACCACGGACAGGTTCCCGGAGGTGCCGCGCATCCAGCCGAAGGACGCGAAGCGGGCGGACTCGGCCGCGAGGACGGCCCCGGCCTCCTCCAGTTCGCGCGTGCTGACGTCCGTGCTCACGTGCTGCTCCTTGAAGTACTGGTACCGGTACCGCTGTTGGTGCCGCCGCCGATGATCTCGATCTCGTCGAACGAACCCGCCTGCGCGTGATCCCCGACGCCCTGCTCGTAGTACGGCTCCCCGGCCCGCCTGACCCCCACGGCGTGCCACCCCGCCGCACGGGCCGCGTCCAGCTCGCCGGGCCGGTCGGAGAGGAAGAGGAGGCGCCCGGCCTCCGTACCGGTCGCCGCGGCGATCCGCCGGTACGACTGCGGTTCCTGCTTCGGCCCCGCGTTCTCCGTGTCGTACAGCCCGTCGACGAGCGGCAGCAGGTCACCGTCGGGGCTGCTGGCGAACCACGCGCGCTGCGCGGCCACGGACCCGGACGAGTACACGTGCAGCCGTACGCCGGCGGAGTGCCACCGCCGCAGCACCGGCACCACGTCGTCGTAGAAGTGCGAGACCAGGTCGCCCCGGGCGAACCCGTCGGACCAGATGAGGCCCTGAAGGGTCTTCAGCGGGGTCGCCTTCACATCCCCGTCGAGCCACTCGTTCAACGCCTTCTCGATGCGTACGGAGTCGGCGTCCGGCTCGCCGAGCAGTTCACGCACCTGCGCGACCGCCCGCCGTACCTCCGGATCGTCGCCCCGCTCCGTCAGCAGCGCCCCGAACCGGGAGCGCGAGTACGGGTAGAGGACGTCGACGACGAAGCCCGTGGCGCTCGTGGTGCCCTCGATGTCGAGCACCACGGCGTCCACGTCGAACGCCGGCCGCAGGCTCACGCCGCGGCCCGGTCCTGCTCGTACCCCGCCGCGATGGTGTCGTAGTCGGGGAAGCGGCCGGCGATGGTGGAACCGGTGAAGCTGCCGATCCAGCCGTCCTCCTCGTGGAAGAACCGGATCGCGGTGAACGCCGGCGAGGTCCCCATGTCGAACCAGTGCGTCGTGCCGCGCGGCACGCCCAGCAGGTCGCCCTTCTCGCAGAACACGGCGTGCACCTCGCCGTTCACGTGCAGGTAGAAGATCCCGGAGCCCGCGACGAAGAACCGGACCTCGTCATCGTCGTCGTGCGTGTGCTCCTGGAGGAACTTCTCCCGCGCGGCCTTCGCCTTCGCCGGGAACTCCGGGTCGTCGCTCGGGTGCAGCCCGAGGACGTCGACCGTGGTGAAGCCCTCCTCGGCGTTCAGCTTGTCGATCTCCCGGCCGTACGCGGCGAAGACGGTCTCGGTGTCGGCGTCCGCGGGAACGTCCTCGCGGACCGGCCACTGCTCGTAGCGCACGCCGAGCGGAGCGAGCGCGGCGGCGATCTCGGCGGGCTCGGAGGTGCGGCGCACGGTCGTCTCGGGTCCGGACTCGGGCCACGTGGTCAGCAGGGTCATGGGAACAACTCCAGGGGTGGGAAGGGACGGCGGAAGGCGGTGGACGCCTGTCCGGATACTGGACAGGCCGTCGGACCGGTCCGATCGCGGGCGGCTCGGGCCGCGCGGCGGCTCGAACAGGGATCTCGACGTCGGGGTCCGGACCCGTGATCAGCCGCGACACGCCGCGCCGGTACAGCGGTGTGTCGCTGTCGCGCCTGGTGTCGCCATCGGAGACCTCACTGTCCCGGGTCGGGTGCCGGTCCCGAGATCGTAACTCCCGACCGGCGGTCGGCCGAGTGTGACGAAGTTGTTGTCTCAACAACTGAGAATCCCGTCCCAATACTTTGACGGCTGGCTGGAAACGTTCTCATGATCTGCGTATGAAGACGCTGCTGCTCGTGCGGCGGCTGTACGTGGACTTGCTCCGGTCGACCACAGCCCGCTGTCGCTGACCCGCCCGCGGCCATGGCCTGAATCGGCCCCCGCCCGGCGCTCCGGACCGGCACCCCCGCACTCCGCACGCCCTCTTCTCCCCCTCCCCGCACCGCTCCTGGAGCCGTCATGCCCGGTACTCGTACCCGTCTGCCCCGAACCCGTCTGCCGTTCGCCGCGCTCTCGCTGGCCTCCGCCTCCGCGCTCCTCCTCGCCGGCTGCTCGCAGTCGTCGGACGCCTCGGAGAAGACCGCCGACAGCGCCGCGCCCGCCGCCACCGCCACCGGAAAGAAGCCCGCGCCGTTCAGTGAGGGCAAGGTCAAGGTCGCGCTGGTCCGGCAGAGCGGTGCCGGTGACTACTTCGAGCAGTGGGGCAACGGGGCGAAGGCCCAGGCGAAGGCCCTCGGCATCGACCTGACGGTGTACGACGCTCAGGCGGACAACGCCAAGCAGGCCACCGACCTCTCCTCGGCCATCAACTCCGGGGCGAAGACGATCATCGTCGACCACGGCTTCCCCGCCACGATCCAGCCGGAGATCGACAAGGCGGTGAAGAAGGGCATCAAGGTCGTCGTCTACGACGTGGAGACCACGAACAAGTCGGTCGTCAGCACCAAGCAGGACGACGCCAGCATGGCCCAGGCCGTCCTCGACGTGATGGCCGGCGAACTCGGCAAGGACGCCAAGGTCGGCTACGTCAACGTCGCCGGGTACGCGGCCCTCGACAAGCGCGACAGCGTCTGGAAGAAGACGGCCGACGCCAACGGCTGGAAGCAGGCGTTCAAGGTCGGCAAGGTCACCGACTCCACGGCCACCGACAACGTGCCCCTGGTCAGTGCCGCGCTCACCCAGCACTCGGACGTGGCGGGCGTCTTCGCCCCCTACGACGAACTCGCCAAGGGCACCGTCCTCGCCGTCAACAACAAGAAGCTCCAGGGCAAGGTGAAGGTCTTCGGCGCGGACGTCTCCAACGCCGACATCCAGAACATGACCGCGAAGGACAGCCCCTGGGTGGCCACCGCGGGCACCGACCCCTCGGCGGTCGGCGCCGCCGTCGTACGGACCGCGGCCCTGGAACTGGCCGGACAGCTGAACAGGACCTCGGTCGAGTTCCCGGCCGTCGCGATCACCCAGGACTTCCTGAAGAGCAAGAACATCGCGAACATGGACCAGCTGCGCGAGGCACTGCCCGCGCTGAACCTCGCCAAGGTCAGCACGGCCGACTGGATCCCCAATGTCGCCCACTGACCAGGCCGCTGATCAGCCCGGCGACCGGCCCGCCGGCACGTCCGCCGCGGTCAGCCTGCGCGGCGTCGGCATGGCCTTCGGCGGGAAGACGGTCCTGGAGTCCGTCTCGCTGGACATCGCGCCCGGCAGCGTCGTCGCACTGCTCGGCGCCAACGGCGCGGGCAAGTCCACCCTGATCAAGATCCTGTCCGGGGTGCACACCGACCACAGCGGCCAGGTCGAGGTGGACGGCGGACCCGCCGCGCTCCAGTCCCCGCTCGCCGCCCGCCAACTGGGCATCCAGACCGTGCACCAGCGCATCGGCGAGGGGATCGTCCCCGGCCTCACCGTCGCCGAGAACCTCGTCTTCGAGGAACTGGCCCAGCGGCGCGGCAACCCGTTCCTCGACGGACGCAGGCTGCTGGCCCGCGCTCGGGAGATCCAGTCGGCGCTCGACCTCGGCTGGAGCGACCAGATCCTCAAGCGGGACGTCACCGAACTCGGCATCTCCGACCGGCAACTGCTCGTCCTGGCCCGCGCCCTCGCGACCAGCCCCCGTCTCCTCGTCCTCGACGAACCGACCTCCGCGCTCTCCGCCGCCGAGGCCGAGCGCCTGTTCGCGCTCGTCGAGCGGATGCGGGACGACGGCATCGCCGTCCTGTACGTCTCCCACCGCCTCGGTGAGATCGACGCACTGGCGGACCGGCTGGTCGTCCTGCGGGACGGCCGTCTCACCGAGGAGCAGGCCAAGCCGTTCGACTGGGACCGCGCCCTGCGCGCGATGCTCGCCCAGGCCCAGGGCGCCCGGACGGCCCGCCCGTCGGACGCCAAGCAGGCCCCGGGCAGCGATGCGAGCACAGGCACCGGCTCCGGTGAGATCGCCGTCTCACTCAAGGGCGTACCACTGCTCCCCGGCCGCACCCCCCAGGACCTCGACCTCCGGGCGGGCGAAGTCACCGGCGTGGTCGGGCTGCTGGGCGCGGGCAAGACCGAACTGGCCCGCGGCCTCTTCGGCGCCGAACCGTTCCCGAGCGGAACCGTCGAACTGGACGGCAAGCCGTACGCGCCCCGCCGCCCCGCCGACGCGATCCGCCGGGGTGTGCACCTCGTCCCCGAGGACCGGCACGCCGACGCCCTGGTCCCCGGCTGGTCCCTGGCCCAGAACGTCTCCCTGCCGTTCCTGCGCTCCCTCTCCACGGCCGGGCTGGTGAACCGGCGCAGGGAGAACGCCCTCGGCCGCGACACCATCGAACAGCTAGGCGTCGTCGCCCGCGACGAGCACAGCACGGTCGAGGAACTGTCCGGCGGCAACCAGCAGAAGATCGTCGTCGGCCGGTGGCTCGCCGAGAAACCCCGTGTCCTCATCCTGGACGAGCCGTTCCGAGGCGTGGACATCGGCGCCCGCCGTGACATCGGCCGCCGTGCCCGCGCCCTGGCCGCCGAAGGCGCCGCGGTCCTCGTCCTGTCCGCCGACGTGGACGAGGTCCTGGAGGTCGCCGACCGGGTCGTCGTCCTCGCCGCGGGAGAGATCCACCTCGACGCGTACGGCGAGGACGCGGAGCGCGACCGCGTCATCCGGACCATCTCGGCGTCCGTCTGATGCCGGCCACCGCGAAGCGACTCACGAAGTCGCGCACGAAACCACGCACGAAGTCACACCGGGAAGTTCGGGGAAGCACGCCATGACCACCACCCAGAGCACCGAGGTGCCGACCAAGGCGGCCCTGCCGCCCGCGACCTCCCCGGCCCTGCGGGTCCAGAGCGCCGTCATCAAGTACGGCTTCATCTTCGTCACCGTCACGCTCTTCGCCTACTTCGCGCTCAGCGAGCCGTCCTTCCGCGACTCCGCGACGCTCCTGGACACCCTCCGGTACGTGTCCGTCGCCGCGATCCTCGGCCTGGGCGTCACCCTCACCATGGCGGTGGGCGGCATCGACATGTCCGTCGGCGCGGTCGCGGGTCTCGGCGTGACGGTCGCCGCCAAGACGATGGTCTCGTACAACCAGGTCGGTCTCGTGGCGATCCTCGCCGTGATCGCGGCGGGCGCGCTGGCCGGGCTCCTCAACGCCCTGCTGATCGTGGTCCTCAAGATCCCCGACATGCTGGCCACGCTGGGCACGATGTTCGTGATCCAGGGCACCAAACTCGTCCTGGTCGACGGCCAGTCCGTCACCCCCGGCATGACCCAGGCCGACGGCTCCACCGCGCCGGGGAAGTTCACCGAGGGCTTCCTGCGCATCGACCGCGGCACGGTCCTCGGCATCCCCGTCTCCGTACTGATCTTCGGCGCGCTCACGGTCGTGGCCTGGGTGTTCCTCGCCCGCACCCGCTGGGGTCGCGTCCTGTACGCGATCGGCGCGAACCCGGAGGCCTCCCGGCTGGCCGGCATCCGCGTCGGCGCCTACCGGGCCCTGGCGTACGTCCTGTCCGGCGTCCTCGCCTCGATCGGCGGCCTCATCCTGGCCTCCCGCATCGGCCAGGGAGACGTCTCGGCCGGCACCTCCCAGCTCCTGGAGGCGGTGGCGGTCGCCCTGGTCGGCACCTCCGTGCTCGGCCGGGGCCGCCCGAACGTCTGGGGCACCGCCCTGGGCGCCGTCCTGATCGGCATCATCACGACCGGCCTGACCATCAAGGGCCTGCCGTACTACACGCAGGACGTCGTCGAGGGCGCGGTCCTCATCCTCGCCCTGATCTTCAGCTTCACCCTGTCCAAGCGCCGCACCGCATAAGGGAGTTCACCGTTCACATGGGCTACCGCATCCTGGAGACCGAGGACGTGCCCGCGTACCTGCGCGAGCGCGGCCACTGGGACGACCTGGCCGACATCCACGTCCGCGAGGTCTCCGACGGCAACATGAACCGCGTGTTCCTCGCGTCGAACGGCGCCGGCACCCGCGGCCTCGCCGTCAAGCAGGCCCTGCCCTGGGTCCGGGTCGCGGGCCCCTCCTGGCCGATGAGCCCCGAGCGCGCCGACGCCGAGGCCCGCGCCTACGAGCAGGTCGCCAGGGTCGCCCCGGACAAGATCCCAGCGATCCACGGCTACGACCCGGGCCACTACGCCCTCGTCATGGAGGACATGTCCGACCTGGAGGTCCTGCGCACGGTCCTCAACGAGGGTGCCTCCTACGGCCCGGACACCTCACGCAGGATCGGCGAGTTCGTCGCCCAACTCACCTTCGCCACCAGCGACTTCGGGATGCCGTCCGCCGAACGCAAGGCTCTGATCGCCGCCTCCGTCAGCCCCGAGCTGTGCAGGATCACCGAGGACGTCGTCCTCTCCGAGCCGTACGTCGAGCACGAGCACAACCACTGGCTTCCCGAACTCGACGACCTGGCCGCCGGGTTCCGCGCCGACACCCGGCTGCGCACCGAGGTCGCCGACCTGCGCCACACCTTCATGACGTCCGCGCAGGCCCTGCTCCACGGCGACCTGCACACCGGCAGCGTCATGGTCGGCGAACGCGACGACGCCCCCGTGATCCGGGTCTTCGACCCCGAGTTCTCCTTCGTCGGCCCGATCGGCTACGACATCGGCCTGTACTGGGCCAACGTCCTCGTCGCCACGGCCCGGGCGCGGGCCCTCGACACGGTCACCGACCACGCGGCCCAACTCCGCCTCTCCTGGGAGGGGTTCGAGTCCGAGTTCCGCCGCCTGTGGCCGACCCGCGTCGACACCTTCTTCGACGACGCCTACCTCGACCGCTTCCTGCGCCGCGTCTGGACCGACGCGGTCGGCTTCGCGGGCACCGAGATCGTCCGCCGCGTCATCGGCTTCGCCCACCTCACCGACCTGACGACCCTGCCCGACCCGGTCCCCGCCTCCCGCGCCACCCTCCGGCTGGGACGCCAACTCATCCTCCGCAGGACGGAACTGCACCGCCCCGAGGACATCGAGGCCGTCGAGAACGCCGAGAACGCCGAGAACACCAGGAACGCCGACAGCATCAGGGCATCGCAGGTGTGAACGAGCCAACAGGTGTGCCGATGCTGTGAGTTCGCGTGACGGGCAGCATGCGCACGGTGACAATCTGCTCATGGAAACGCTACGGGGCGGACGGGACGACTGGAGACCACCGTCCGAGGTACGCAACATCGTGCGCGACAGCACGATCGAATACCTCGTCCAGGCGGGCTGGATCCAGGGCGACCTCGTCGTCAACCTGCCGCCTCCGCGCGAACCCGTCGACACCGCGGCCGAGGAACTCGCCCGGTCCGTACGCGCCCAGTGGTCGGCCGAGGTGGCCGCCTGGGAACTCGGCGACATCGAGGGCCCCCTCGCCGTGCGCTGGCTCGCCCGCTGGGGAACCACGGCCCCCACCGGCAGCACAGCAACGGCCGGCAGCACAGCACCGGCCGGCAGAACGGCACCGGCAGGCAGCACAGCCCCGGCCACGGACGTCACCGCGCCACGGCCCGCGCGCAGCGACCGGCTCGGTGACATCGCGGACACCCTGCTCGGCCTGGACGCACGACGCCTCCTCGTGCTCGGCGGCCCCGGCTCCGGCAAGTCGACCCTGCTCGCCATGACCGTCGTCCTGCTCGCCGCACGCCATCTGGGCGATGTGACCCGCCGCGTGCCCGGCGACCGGGGCGTACCCGTCCCGCTCCTCCTCTCCCTGGAGTCGTGGGACGCGGAGAGCGTGGGGCTGCGCGACTGGCTGGTCACCCGGCTCACCGAGGACCACCCCGGACTGCCCTGGGTGACCGGCGCGCATCCCGCCCGCCGCCTCGTACGCGACGGGCGCGTCCTGCCCGTACTCGACGGCCTCGACGAACTGCCCGACCACCGCAGGGCCGCCGTGGTCCGCGAACTGAACTCCGCGCCCAGGGAGTTGGGCTTCGTCCTGGCCTCCCGGACCCAGGAGTACCGGACACTCGACGTCAGGGCCGTGGGCACCTCGGACATCGAGGCCCTGCCGGTGGGCCCGCGCGACGCCGCGGTCCATCTGCTGCGCACGGCCGACCGGGAACGGCACGAACAGTGGGGCCCGGTCCTCGACGAACTCGCCGAGCACCCCGAAGGACCCCTCGGCCAGGCACTCTCCACCCCGCTGATGATCTGGCTCGCCCGACGCGCCCACCGGCCGGCCCACACCGACCCGGGCCGCCTCGCCGACCGCGCCCGGCTGCCCACCAGGGAGGCCGTCGAGAGCCATCTGATGGACACGGTGGTCCCGGCCGCCTTCGCACCCCGCGCCCACGACAGCGAGCGGCTGCACGCACCGGGGCAGTGGAACCCCGCCCGCGCCCGGGGCTGGCTCGAGTTCCTCGCCCGCGAACTGGAACGCCACCGCACCGGAGAGTTCGCCTGGTGGCGGCTGAACCGGGCCAGGGCGGCACGGCTGCTCGCGATACCGACCCTGGTGGCCCTGTGCATCGTGCTCGCCGAGTCGATGATGGCCGTGGTGACGCGCGTGGAGGACACCTACAGCGACTCGCCCCAGCTGAACATCGAGATGTTCGACCGCAACTACCTGTTCGGCGCCGCCGTCATGGCCACCGGCATCCAGCTGACCACGCTCCAGTGGTACGGCGACCGCTTCTGGGAACCGCGCCGCAGGGCCAACCCCTTCAAGGCCGGTGCCGCACTGCGCTCCGCGACCCGGGCGGCCTCCGTGCGCCGCGCCCTGACCTCGCTCGCCATCCTCGTGGTGCCCGCCGCGTTCTTCCTGCTCACGGCGCAGGGGATGTACCACAGCGAGGCGTTCACGGCTCAGGCCGTCCTCGGCTTCGTCCTGCCCGCGCTCGTGATGCTCGTGATCGCCGCGCCCGCCGACACGGTCGACGCGGCGACCCCGGACGAACTCCTGGCGGACGAGCGCCGCGCGGGCCTGCTCACCCTCGGCGTGGTCGCCCCGCTGATCGGCCTGGGTACCGGGGCGCACAGTCTGCTGACCGGGCACGGCACGGTCGACTTCTGGGTCGCCTTCGCCAAGGGCATGACGGGCGCGGTGATCGTCCTGGTCGCCGTCAGCCCCTGGTGCCTGTGGGTGGTCTCCAAGGCATGGCTGGCCGTACTCGGCCGGGTGCCCTGGTCCCTCATGGAGTTCCTGCGGGACGCGTACGGCGGGGGACTGCTTCAGCGGTACGGCGGCACGTACCGGTTCCGGCACCTCAGACTGCAGGAACACCTGGCGGGGCGTCCGGCCGCCGTGCCCGCGGCGGCCCGGCCCCCGGCCGCCCCCACCGGGGCCGGTCCGCGGCAGCCGTTCACGGTGACGGGTCCCCAGCCGCACCGGTCGCACCGGTCGCACCGGCCGGACCGGCTGTCCGGGCTCCTCGACCGTCCGCCGCCGCTGCACGAACTGCGGGGCTACACCGTCGTGTCCAACGACCACGAGTACGTCGTCGACGCCCGTGACCGGCGTCTGCCGCTGGGGCACTGGCCGCTGTGCGGTCTGTTCATGGTGCTCTCGGCGGTGCGCATGGCCGCGACCGGCAACTGGGACAACGCGATGGGCTGGAGCAGCGTGCTGTTCTGGCCCGGCTTCGCGCTGTCCGTCAACGTGTTCGCGCTCCTGCTGCCGAAGATGCGCATGACCCTGCGGATCGACCACTGGGGGATCACCGTGTCGAAGGGGCGGCATCGAGCGGCGTACGCGTGGGACGACGTCCTCGCCGTCCGCGTCCGGCAGGTGTACGTCCGGGGGCGCAACCAGCGGGTGTACGGGCCGCATGTGCGGTTGCGGCCGGGGGCGGTGGAGCCGCCGCGGCTGTTCCGGGGGCGGGAGGGGTGGTTTCTCGTGATGGCGCTGCATGTGCGTGAGGCCATGCCGCCGGATCTGGCCGACGCGTTCGCCCGCCTGTCGGGGGGCCGCTGGCAGCCTTGAGCGTCCCGCCGCGTCCCGGCGGAGGCCGTTCGCGCAGTTCCCCGCGCCCCTGAAGAACCGCGTCCGTCTGCGGGCCGGTGGGGGCGGACCCAACCGATTGCGCAGTTCCCCGCGCCCCTGAACGTGGGGGCTGGCCGCGCCGTTCCCCGCGCCCCTCGTGGAGGGGCTGCGCCCCGTCCCACCCAGGGG
>NZ_JBHXTO010000210.1:0-10921 GCF_042677425.1 Streptomyces sp. NPDC127119
CGGCTGCGGGTCCGGTGGGGGCCGTTCGCGCAGTTCCCCGCGCCCCTTGAAGGCGGGGCTGCGCCCCGGTCTGTTCCTTCGGCTGCGGGCCGGTGGGGTCGTTCGCGCCGTTCCTCGCGCCCCTCAGAAGCGGGGCTGCGCCCCTGCTTTTGCCCCTTTGGGGGCGCGGGGAACTGCGCGGGCAACCACCCACCCACCCGCACAATCCACACCGCCCCAAGCCCCGCAGGGGGGCGCGGGGAACTGCGCGAACGGCCCCCACCGGCCCGCACCGTACGGGTCGGCCGTAAGTGGGTGTTCAGGCCACCGCGCTCAGCGTGTCCGCGAGGCGGTGGTGGGACGCGCGGGATGCCGGCAGCGCGGCGAGCGCCGCGGCGCCCAGGACCGCGGCCGTCGCGAAGAGGGCCAGGAGCGCGGGCGACGGCCCCTGCGCGATCCCCGCGCCGATCCCGCTCGACCGCCCCTGCGCGTCGATCAGCCAGTGCGCGAGCGGCACCCCCAGCGCCGTACCGACGACGACCGCGGCCAGCGTCGTGCACCCCGTGGCCGTCACCGTGATCGCGGTGATCTGCCGCGGGGTCAGTCCGATCGCCTTCAGCGCCAGCAGATCCCGCTCGCCCTCGCGGACCGTCCCGCCGATCGCCGTGAGCAGTTCGATGAGGCCGATCAGGGCCATTACGGCGATGAGCCCCACGACGACCCCGCGCAACGGCGAGAGCCCGTCGGCCGGGTTCGGCACGGCGTGCGCGCTGAGGTCGCCGTGTGCGGCCTCCGTCAGCTCGGCGCCCACCCGGTGCGGGTCCGCGCCGGGACGCAGCTGGAGCTGGTAGAGCGCCGCTTCGAGCCCCGGGTCGTTCTCCCGGAGGGTGTCGAGCGAGGTGGAGATGACCCGGCCGCCGTTCTCCGGCTCGATGCTGCGCCCCACGATGTGCAGGATCTGCGGCTGCGCGCCGACCGTCATCCGCACCCAGTCCCCGAGCCGTACGTCCAGCAGGTCGAGCAGTCCCTGACCGGCCACCGCCTCGTCGGGACCACGCGCGGGGCGCCCCTCGGCCAGCGCGAACGGATAGGGGTCCGCGCGGGTGCCGAGCCCGCGCAACGCGATCGTGCCCGTCTGGCCCGGGACCAGCGCGGCCACCTCGACCCCCGGATGGACCGCGGCGACCTGCGGATTGCCGGCCAGCAGGGCCCGTACGTCCGGATCGGTCAGGGAGGCGTCGGCCCGTACGGTGAGCGCCGCCGCGAGGCCGATCCGGTCCGGGCTGTGCTGGAAGCGGTCGATGGTGGTCCACGCGCTCATCGCCACGACGATCAGCAGCAGCGGCAGCGCCAGCCGGGCCACCGCGGCCAGCGAGCGCGGCCGGCGCGTGAACGCCTTGTGCCAGCCCAGGACCAGCGCCGACGGCAGCCGCAGCCCGAGCGCCCCGCGCGACAGACCGGAAAGACCGCCGCCGAGCGGTGCCGCGGCCCGCAGTCCCGGCACGGGAGGCACCTGCCCGGCGCGCCAGGCTGCGAGGCCGGTCGTCGCGGCGATGAACAGCACCGCCGCGAGGGGTACGCCGAGGAGCGCGGCCGTGTGCCCCGGCAGGCCCTGCCACACGCCGACCGCGTCGCCGAGACGCCCCGGTGTCCGGCTGCCCAGGGCCTGGATGAGGGTCGCGGCGAGCACGGCCCCGAGGAGCGCGAACGCCACATGCTGGAGCAGGAAGATCCGTACGACCTGGCCCGGCGTGAAACCGATCGCCTTCAGCACCGAGATGTCCCGCAGATGACCGCGGATCCGGGTGCCGATCGCGCCGTGCACGGCCAGCGCGGCGGCCAGCAGAGCGGCGAGGCCGAAGAGGCCGAGGACCTGGCCGAGCAGCCGGTTGCCGCCCTGGGCCTCGGCCCGGGCCTGCTGCCAGTTGGAGACGTCGGTGACGGCCTTGGCGCCGAGGAGGGTGACGGCGCGCTGGACGGCGTAGTCCGTGTCGTCGGGGTCGGTCAGCCGCAGCCCGGTCACCTGGCCGTCGCGCCCGTCGGTGCTCCGCACGGCGGCGGGCAGCGCCCAGACGAGCCCCGGCCGCTCACCGGGGCTGTAGCGGGGCTCGGCGCTGTCCGCGATGCCCACCACGGTCAGTGTCCGGTCCGTGCCCGGCACGGTGAGCGCGTCCCCGGGCTCGGCCCACAGAGCCCGTGCGAGGCCGCTCTCCAGCACCACACCGTCCGGGACGCCGGAGTCGAGCCAGCGCCCCGAGGTGAGCAGCGGACGGCCGGTCGCGGGCCGGTCGACGGTGCCGCGCAGCTCGACGGAGGCGCGGGTGCCGCGCGAGGCGAGGGTCGCGGCGGCGGTGGGGTACGGGCCCGCGACGGACGCGACCCCGTCCAGCTCGGCGAGCCCGGCCGCGTCGGCGGAGAGGCCCGTGTGGATCCAGACGTGCGCGCCCTGCGACTGGGTGAAGACCCGCTGCCAGGGGTTGGTCGCGTACCCGAACAGCGCCGTGGCCAGCAGCAGTGAGGCGACGATCCCGGCGGTGGCGAGCACGATGAACAGCGCCTCGCCGCGATGCGAGCGCAGATCGGCGTGCGCCCAGCGCAGAGTGGCCCGCACGCCGCTCAGTCCCTCAGTTCCAGCACGCCGGATATCCCCGTGCCGCGGGCGGGCGCGGTGTCGAGGGCCGCGTCGTCGGCGATCCGGCCGTCGAAGAAGCTGATCACCCGGTCGGCGGCGCTCGCGAGCCGTGCGTCATGCGTGACCAGCACGATCGTCTGGCCGCGTTGGTGGAACCGGGTCAGCAGCCGGGTCACCTCGCGGGTGCCCTTGCTGTCGAGGCTGCCCGCGGGCTCGTCGGCCAGCAGCAGCTGCGGATGGTTGACCAGGGCGCGGGCCAGCGCGACGCGCTGCTGCTCGCCGCCGGACAGCTCGCCCGGCATGCTGCGCTCCTTGCCCGCGAGGCCCAGTTCGTCGAGGAGCAGCTCGCGCTCGGCGCGCGCCTGCCTGGGGGAGAGGCCGGCGAGCAGGGCGGGCAGTTCGACGTTGTCGGCGACCGACAGGTTCGAGACCAGGTTGAAGAACTGGAAGACGATGCCGATCCGGCGCCTGCGCTCGACCGCCCAGCGCGCCTCGCTGTACGCGTCGGTGCACTCGCCGTCCAGCCAGAGGCTGCCGGAGCCCGGCCGCTGGAGCCCGCCGAGCAGATGCAGCAGCGTCGACTTCCCGGCGCCGGAGGGGCCGGTGACGGCCACGAACTCGCCCTGCCGCACGGAGAGGTCCACGCCGCGTACGGCGTGCGCGGGGGCGCCCTCGCCGTAGTGGGTCTTGACCAGGCCCTCGGCCCGCAGGAGCGGGGTGTCACCGGCGCGCGGCGAAGGAACGGGGTTACGGGACGGGGCGCGGGGAGTGGCGCGGTTCATTCCAGCTCCTCCAGTTCCTCCTGGCAGCGTTCCAGCCAGTCGAGGTCGGCCTGCAGATGCAGCATGGCGCCCTCGATGAGCAGCTGGGAGATGCGGTTGTCCCGGCTCTCGGCCGCGGCGAGCTTCGACAGGTTGCGCATGGTGTTCAGGTACTCGCGCCGTTGTTTGTTGATCAGGGCGATCTGGTCGGCCAGTCCGGTCCGCGGTGCCAGGGCGAGCTTCATGAAGAACTCGTCCCGTACGCGCGGCTCGTCCGCCGTCTCCTCGTACCAGGCGTGCAGTGCTTCACGTCCGGCGTCGGTGAGGTGGTAGATCTTCTTGTTGGGCCGGCTCGACTGCTCGACTTCCTCGCCCTCGATCAGTCCCGACTTCTCAAGGCGGCCGAGGGTCACATAGATCTGGCCGACGTTCGGCTGAGGGTACGCGGCGCCCAGCAGTTGCTCAAGGTCCTGCTTGAGCTCGTACCCGTGGGCCGGACCGCGCGCCAGCAGGGCCAGGAGGGGCAGCCGCACTCGTGCTCTCCCCTTCCTCCGCTGTGGATCTTCAAAAGGTGCGCGGGCCCGCTTGTCCGGGGCCAATGTGCCGCAGGACCTAGTATCGCCCATACCTAACGGGTATACATGGCCTCTGACTCCGGGCGAAGGTGCCCGGCAGCCGGGTGTACCAGGGAGGAACCTATGCGGTGGATCCATGCCGCCGGTAGGGGGCTCCTGGTCGCGGTGGTGGTTCTGACCGGTTACGTCGCCTCGGGCGTCCAGGCCGACGGGGCGCGCGGCGGCGGCCGGGGCCCGCTCACGCTGGCCACCGCCGGGGATCTCACCGGCTATCTGGGGCCGCTGCTGGACGGCTGGAACCGCGCTCATCCCGGCGAGCGGGTCACCCTCGTCGAACTTCCGGACTCCGCCGACGAGACGCACGCCCAGATGGCCACCGATCTGCGCGGCGACGGCCGCAGCCGCTTCGACGTCCTGAACATCGACGTCGCCTGGACCTCTGAGTTCGCCGCCGCGGGCTGGATCTCCCCACTGCCCGCGGGCCGTTTCCCGCTCGACGGCTTCCTGCCGCCGGTCGTGGACACCGCGACCTACGACGGACGGCTGTACGCGGTCCCCTACGTCACCAACGCGGGGCTGCTCCTCTACCGCAAGGACCTCCTCGACAAGGAGGGCGTCGCTCCGCCGCGCACCTGGGCCGAGCTGGAGGAACAGGCGAGATCCATCGCTCCGAAGTACGGACTCGACGGCTACGCCGGCCAGTTCCTGCCCTACGAAGGCCTCACCGTGAACGCGGCCGAGGCGGTCTACTCGGCGGGCGGCACCATCCTCGGGGACGAGGGCGAACGCGTCACCGTCAACTCGGCGGCGGCGCGCGCGGGCATCGGTTTCCTGGCCCGCGGCGTACGCGACGGCTGGATCCCGCAGAAGGCGCTGACGTACAAGGAGGAGGAGTCCAAGCAGGCCTTCCAGGACGGCCGCCTCCTCTTCCTGCGCAACTGGCCGTACGCCTATGTCGGCGCCTCGGCGAAGGGCTCGCCGGTCGCCGGGAGGATCGGCGCGGTGCCGCTGCCCGGCCCCGACGGGCCGGGCGCGAGCGTGCTCGGCGGCTCCAACCTCGCGGTCAGCAGCCACGCCCGGCATCCCGACTCCGCCGCCCGGCTCATTGCCTATCTCACGAGCGAGCGGACCCAGCGTCAGGTGCTCACCAAGGGTGCGCTGCCGCCCGTGCGGGCCGCGCTGTACGAGGATCCGGAGCTGATCCGGCGGTTCCCCTATCTGCCGACGCTCCGCGCGAGTGTCCTGGCGGCGGCGCCGCGCCCGAAGAGTCCGCGCTACGACCAGGTCAGCCTGGCCGTGCAGGCCGTGGTGCACGACGCGATGACCGGGCATCAGACGCCCGAGGCCGCGGTGCGCCGGCTGGCGCGCGAGCTGGCGGACATCTCGCGCCGCGGCTGAGCCCTCTCCCGCACGCTTTCGGCAGATCATAGTTTCATGTTAGGTAACGCGCCCGTCTCATCTGCCGTTTCGAGGGTAGAAATGTGTGGACATAAGTCCCCAACCTTCAGTACGGCCCTGTCTGCTCGTTGACACTCGCCCGACATGCCTACTTAACATGCATGCATAACCGGAGTACGCACAGACGGGTCAACGGGTGACGATCGACATGCACCGCTGGTGGCGCGACGCAGTGATCTACCAGGTCTACGTCCGCAGCTTCCTCGACAGCACCGGGGACGGCATCGGCGACCTCGCAGGGGTACGCGCCGGACTGCCGTACCTGAAGAAGCTCGGGGTCGACGGGATCTGGCTGAGCCCCTTCTACCCCTCACCGCAGCAGGACCACGGCTACGACGTGGCCGACTACTGCGACGTCGACCCGCTCTTCGGCGACCTCGGCGAGTTCGACCTGCTGATGACGGACGCCCGGCGGCTCGGCATCAAGGTGCTCCTCGACATAGTCCCCAACCACTGCTCCAGCGAGCACCCCTGGTTCCGGCAGGCCCTCGCCGAGGCGCCCGGCGGCGAGGCCCGCGCCCGCTTCCACTTCGCCGACGGCCGCGGCCCCGGCGGGACGGAGCCGCCCAACAACTGGTACGCCATGTTCGGCGGCCCCGCCTGGAGCCGGGTCACCGAGCAGGACGGCACACCCGGCCAGTGGTACCTGCACATGTTCACGCCCGAGCAGCCCGACCTGAACTGGCGCAACCCCGAGGTCGGCACCCACTTCGACCACGTACTGCGCTTCTGGCTCGACCGGGGCGTGGACGGCTTCCGCGTCGACGTCGCCGCCGGCCTCTACAAGCACCCCGACCTGCCCGACTCGCCCGACCCCATGGCCGACGCCCGCACCCGGGACTCGGTCAACCCGCTCGCCTGGAACCAGCCCGAGGTGCACGGCGTCTGGCGGCACTGGCGTTCGGTGTGCGAGGAGTACACCGTCCGCGACGGCCGGGAGCGGCTGCTCGTCGGCGAGGTCTCCGTGCCCTCCGCCCGCGAACACGCCCACTACGTACGCCACGACGAGCTGCACCAGGCCTTCTTCTTCGACCTGCTCAGCGCGTCCTGGAACGCCGACGCCTTCCGCAAGGTCATCTCGGAGGCCATGCAGGACATCGCGGGCACCGGCTCCACGGTCACCTGGGTCCTCAACAACCACGACCAGGTCCGCACGGTCACCCGCTACGGCGAACTGGGCACCGACGGCAGCGGTCTGGGCGCCGCCCGCGCCCGCGCCGCCGCGCTGCTGATGCTGGCGCTGCCTGGCGCCGCGTACATCTACCAGGGGGAGGAGTTGGGGCTGCCCGAGGTCGTCGACCTGCCGGACGACGTGCTCACCGACCCGATCTACCGGCGGACCGGCAGCCGGGCCCGGGTCCGCGACGGCTGCCGGGTGCCGCTGCCGTGGTCGGGGCACGCCTCGCCGTTCGGCTTCACCACCGGCACCGAGAGCGCCAAACCGTGGCTGCCGCAGCCCGCCTACTTCGCGGAGTACGCCACCGACCGCGCCCTCGCCGACACCCGCTCCTTCTGGCACCTCTACCGCGACGGACTCCAACTGCGCGCAGGGATGCCCCAGTTGGGTGAAGGCCCGCTGCGCTGGCTGGACACCCCGCCCGGCGTCCTCGGCTTCGTCCGCGGCGACGGCCTGGTGTGCGCCGTCAACTTCGGTACGTCGCCGACGCCCGCGCCGGTCGCCGGCACCCCCCTGCTGTCCAGCGGCCCCTGTACGCCCGGCGTCCTGCCCGGCTCGACGGCCGCCTGGTGGATCAGCGACTGCACCAACCCCTGAACCGACCGCGATCACCGCCCCACCCGTCAAGTACCGCTCTCACGAAGGAACATCAACGATGATGCGACGACGTACGACCCTGCTCGCGAGCTGCACCGCCCTCGCCCTGTCCCTCGGTGCCACCGCGTGCGGAGGCGGCGGCCCCGTCTCGGCGGGCGGCGGCGACAAGCCGCTCAGCGGCCAGACGATCAACGTGGCCGGTGTCTGGTCCGGCAGCGAGCAGAAGAACTTCCAGAAGGTCCTGGACGCGTTCACCGAGAAGACCGGCGCCAAGACGCAGTTCACCTCCACCGGCGACAACGTCTCCACGGTCGTCGGCAGCAAGATCGAGGGCGGCAACGCACCCGACGTGGTGATGGTCCCGCAGGTCGGCGTCCTCCAGCAGTTCGCCGAGGAGGGCTGGCTCAAGCCGCTGTCCAAGACCGTCCAGAAGTCCGTCGACACCAACTACGCGGACGTGTGGAAGAACTACGGCAGCGTCGACGGCAGCCTGTACGGCCTGTACTTCAAGGCCGCCCACAAGTCGACGGTCTGGTACAGCCCCGACGCCCTCGACGAGGCGGGCGTCGAGGCGCCGGCGAGCTACGACGCGATGCTGGAGGCCGGGCGGACCATCTCCGAGTCGGGCCTCGCGGCCTTCTCCGTCGCAGGCCAGGACGGCTGGACCCTCACCGACTGGTTCGAGAACGTCTACCTCTCGCAGGCGGGCCCCGAGAAGTACGACGCCCTCGCCGCCCACGAGATCAAGTGGACCGACCCGAGCGTGGTCGCCGCCCTCACCACCCTCGGCAAGCTCTTCAAGGACAAGGAGCTGATAGCCGGCGGCCAGAAGGGCGCCCTGAACACCGACTTCCCCGGCTCCGTCGAGAAGGTCTTCGGACCCGAGCCCGCCGCGGGCATGGTCTACGAGGGCGACTTCGTGGCCGGTGTCGCCAAGGACCAGTTCGGCAAGAAGATCGGCGAGGACGCCGACTTCTTCCCCTTCCCCGCGGTCGGCGACGGCAAGGCGCCCGTGGTCAGCGGCGGTGACGCGGCGGTCGTCCTGAAGGACGGCAAGAGCCCGAAGGCCGCCATGGCGTTCCTGGAGTACCTGGCGACCCCCGAGGCGTCCGCGGTCTGGGCCGAGGTCGGCGGTTTCCTCTCCCCGAACAAGGAGCTCGACCTCGCCTCCTACGGCGACGACATCACCCGCGAGACCGCCAAGTCCCTGGTCGACGCCGGTGATTCGGTCCGCTTCGACATGTCGGACCAGGCCCCGGCCGCGTTCGGCGGCACCAAGGGCGCGGGCGAGTGGAAGCTCCTCCAGGACTTCCTGCGCGACCCGTCCGACCCGAAGGCGACCGCCGCGGCGCTGGAGAAGGCCGCCGCCAAGGCGTACCAGGACTGATCGCCATGACCGCCACAGACCTGAGAGACCTGAAGGACCCGCAAGGACCGGGCCCGGAAGAGACGGGTCCGCCGCCCGCCGCGCAGGCCGACCGCGACCGCAGACGGCGTGCGCGCCGCCGGGCCCGTGTCGTCGCCTTCGTCTTCGTCCTGCCCGCGCTGCTCCTGCTCGGCGCCCTCGTCGTCTACCCCGTGCTGTTCTCCGTGGGCCGCAGCTTCTTCGACGCCTCCGGCGACCGGTTCGTGGGCGGCGACAACTACACCGAGATGTTCCACGACCCCGCCACGATCAAGGCCGTCCGGAACACCGCCATCTGGGTCGTCATCGCGCCCACCCTGCTCACCGGCCTCGGCCTCGTCCTCGCCGTCCTCGTCGAGAAGGTGCGCTGGGCGACGGCGTTCAAGCTCCTGCTGTTCATGCCGATGGCCGTCTCCTTCCTCGCCGCGGGCATCATCTTCCGGCTCGCCTACGACGAGGACCCCGACAAGGGCGTCCTGAACGCGGCCGTCGTCTCCGTCCACGACGTCTTCAAGGGCGAGTCGTCCTACCCGACCGCCCGCGCCCGCGACGGCCAGGGCCTCACGAAGGGCGCCGACGGCTCGTACGGTACGACCGCCGGTGCGTCCCCCGGCGACACCGTCGGGCTCGGTCTGGTCGGTGTGCGCGCCGACGACCTGCCCGGGGACGCACGGCCCGCGTACCCGGCGGCGGCACAGAAGGCGGCGGCCGACGAACTGCGCGGAGTCGTCTACCTGGACTTCACCCGCGGCGGGGGAGGGAAGCAGGGCGAGGTCGACAGGGCCGAGAGCGGGCTGCCGGGGATGGCCGTCGAGGCGGTGCGCGACGGGAGGACCGTCGGGAGCGCCACCACCGCGGCCGACGGCTCCTTCCGCTTCGAGGGCCTCGAACCGGGCTCGTACACCGTGCGGCTGCCCGGCTCGAACTTCGCCCCGCCGTACGAGGGAATCTCCTGGCTCGGACCCGCGCTCGTCACGCCCGCCATCATCGGCGCGTACCTGTGGATCTGGACCGGCTTCGCGATGGTGCTGATCGGGGCCGGGCTCGCCGCGCTGCCCCGTGACGCGCTGGAGGCGGCCCGGATGGACGGCGCCGACGAGTGGCAGATCTTCCGGCGGATCACCGTGCCGCTGCTCGCGCCCGTCCTCACCGTGGTCTTCGTGACCCTGGTGATCAACGTGATGAAGGTCTTCGACCTCGTCTACATCATCGCGCCGGGACCCGTGCAGGAGGACGCCACCGTGCTCGCCACCCAGATGTGGCTGGTGTCCTTCGGCGGCGGCAACAACCAGGGACTCGGCAGCGCGCTGGGCGTCCTGCTCCTGCTGCTCGTGATCCCCGCCATGGTCTTCAACGTCCGCCGCTTCCGAGGGAGTCAACGATGAACGCGCTCAGGCGGGGGCTCGGCAACAGCCTGGTCCAGGCGTTCCTGGTGGTGATCGGCCTGGTTTGGCTCACCCCGCTCGCCGGCCTTTTCCTGTCCTCGCTGCGGTCCGCACAGGACACCGCGACGGGCGGCTGGTGGACCGTACTGACCAGTCCCCGGCAGCTGTCCTTCGACAACTACTCGGCGCTGCTGGGCAATGCGGGGATGACCCGGGCGTTCTGGAACACCGTGCTGATCTCGGTGCCGACGACGTTCCTCGTCGTCGTCATCGCCGCGCTCGCGGGGTACGCGTTCGCGTGGCTGGACTTCCCCGGGCGGGACACCGTCTTCCTGATCGTGGTCGCGCTGCTGGTGGTGCCCGTACAGATCGGGCTGCTGCCGGTGGCCAAACTCTTCGGCGAACTCGGGCTGTTCGGCACGATTCCCGGGGTCATCCTCTTCCACGTGTCGTACGGGTTGCCGTTCGCGATCTTCCTTCTGCGGAACTACTTCGCGGAGATGCCGAAGGAGATGCTGGAGGCGGCGCGGATGGACGGGGGTGGGGAGTGGCGGATCTTCACCCGGCTCGTCTTGCCGGTGGGGCGGCCGGCGCTTGCCAGCCTTGCCATCTTCCAGTTCCTGTGGGTCTGGAACGACATGCTGGTCGCGCTGTTGTTCGCGGACAGTTCCGCGCAGCCTTTGACTGTTGAACTGCAGTCGCAGATAAGGCAGTTCGGAAGCAATATCGATGTGCTCGCGCCGGGGGCGTTCTTGTCCTTGGTGGTGCCGGTGGTTGTCTTCTTCGCTTTCCAACGGCACTTTGTGCAGGGGGTTATGGCGGGCTCGGTGAAGTAGGCGTTTCTCGCCCCCGCCGCCCCTACCCGTTCCCGTCACAGACGCAGGGGCTCCGCCCCCGCACCCCCGTTGCGCAGTTCCCCGCGCCCCCAGGGGGTTTCAGGGGCGCGGGGAAC
>NZ_JBHXTO010000211.1:0-10868 GCF_042677425.1 Streptomyces sp. NPDC127119
CCCCGGAACCCCCGCTCCTCACCGGCGTTTGGGGCTTTCTGTGTGCGGACCGTCCGCGACTCTTCAGCCCGTCCGGCGTTTGAGGACGAGCGCGGCAGCGCGATTGCGGGGGTGTGGGGGCGGCAGCCCCCAGGGACGGACTCTGGTAGGAGCGAACGTCGGGACCGCGCGTAGGCTCGGGGGCGGGACTCCAACCCCCTGGCCGACCACACCCCCGCCGGCCACAGCAACTCAACGGAAGCGAGATTTCACCACCGTGACTGCTCTCACTCTCAGCACCGCCGCGGCGCCCGGTCTGCGCACCGACGCGATCGTCGTCGGTGTCGCCAAGGTCACCGGGTCCAAGTCCGGGGACCTGGTGGTCGCACCGGGCGCCGAAGCCGTGGACAAGGCGTACGACGGCAGGCTCGCCGGCGTTCTGGAGACCCTCGGCGCCTCGGGCGGCGAGGGCGAGGTGACGAAGCTGCCGGCGCCTTCCGGCTTCAAGGCACCGCTCGTCGTGGCGGTCGGCCTCGGTGCCCTCCCGGAGAAGGACGGCTCCTTCTCCGCGGAGACGCTGCGCCGCGCCGCCGGTGTCGCCGCCCGCGCCCTGGCCGGTACCAAGAAGGCCGCGTTCGCCCTGCCGGTCTCGGACGCCGCCGACGCGGGCGCCATCGGCGAGGGAGTGCTGCTGGGCTCGTACTCCTTCGACACGTACAAGGAGGCCGCCAAGGACGGGAACGGCTCCAAGAACGGCAAGGCCCCGCTCGCCGAGGCCACGCTGCTGGGCGGCAAGGCCCGCGACAAGGCGTTCAAGGCGGCCGTCGAGCGCGCCACGGCCGTGTCCGAGGAGCTGAACCGCGCCCGCGACCTCATCAACACCCCGCCGAACGACCTGAACCCGGAGGCCTTCGCCGCTGTCGCGCAGGCCGCGGCCAAGGAGCACGGCATCAAGGTGCAGGTGCTCGACGAGAAGGCGCTCGCCAAGGGCGGGTACGGCGGCATCCTCGGCGTCGGCGCCGGTTCCGCGTCCGCGCCCCGGCTGGTGAAGCTCTCGTACACCTCGTCCAAGGCGAAGAAGCACCTCGCCTTCATCGGCAAGGGCATCACGTACGACTCGGGCGGCATCTCGCTCAAGCCCGCCGGGCACAACGAGACGATGAAGTGCGACATGAGCGGTGCGGCGGCGGTCTTCGCGGCCGTGGTCGCCGCCGCGCGGCTGAACCTCGAGGTCAACGTGACCGGCTGGCTCGCGCTGGCCGAGAACATGCCCTCCGGCTCCGCCACCCGTCCGGGCGACGTGCTGCGCATGTACAGCGGCAAGACCGTCGAGGTGCTCAACACCGACGCCGAGGGCCGGCTCGTGCTCGCCGACGCGCTCGCCAAGGCGTCCGAGGAGAAGCCCGACGCAATCGTCGACGTGGCGACGCTGACCGGCGCGATGATGCTGGCGCTCGGCAACCGTACGTTCGGGATCATGGCGAACGACGACGCGTTCCGCTCCGCGGTGCACGAGGCCGCCGAGGAGGTCGGCGAGCCCGCGTGGCCGATGCCGCTGCCGGACCACCTGAAGAAGGGGATGGACTCCCCGACCGCCGACATCGCCAACATGGGCGAGCGCTACGGCGGCGGTCTGGTGGCCGGGCTCTTCCTGAAGGAGTTCGTGGGCGAGGGCATCACGTGGGCGCACCTCGACATCGCCGGGCCCGCGTTCAACGAGCAGGGGCCGTTCGGGTACACGCCCAAGGGTGGTACGGGGTCCGCCGTGCGTACGTTGGTACGGCTGGCCGAGCTGACGGCCGCCGGCGATCTGGGCTGACGCCCGCCCGTCGATCGGGCCCGCACCCCTTCCGCGGCGAGTGCGGGCCGGTCGCGCAGTTCCCCGTGCCCCGACGGGGCGCGGGGCCTCCCGTGTGATCGATCAGACGTCCTACAGCCCGGCCCGGCGTCCCGGGCGGCGGCGACAAGTGCGAAGATGGGTTCTCGGCAGGACAGGGCCCACCTCAGGGCCGAAGAAAGAGCGGCCACACCAGCCGCCGCCCGGTCACTGAAGACCGGCGCCGGCGCACATGCATGGAGGACGTGACGTGGCGAACGACGCCAGCACCGTTTTCGACCTAGTGATCCTCGGCGGTGGTAGCGGCGGCTACGCCGCGGCCCTGCGCGGAGCGCAGTTGGGCCTGGACGTCGCCCTGATCGAGAAGAACAAGCTCGGCGGCACCTGCCTGCACAACGGCTGCATTCCCACCAAGGCCCTGCTGCATGCCGGCGAGATCGCCGACCAGGCACGCGAGAGCGAGCAGTTCGGTGTCAAGGCCACCTTCGAGGGCATCGACATCGCCGCCGTCCACAAGTACAAGGACGACGTGATCAGCGGCCTGTACAAGGGCCTGCAGGGCCTCGTGGCCTCCCGCAAGGTGACGTACATCGAGGGTGAGGGACGTCTGTCGTCCGCCACCTCCGTGGACGTCGGCGGGCGCCGTGTGGAGGGCCGTCACGTGCTCCTGGCGACCGGCTCCGTGCCGAAGTCGCTGCCGGGCCTGGACATCGACGGCAATCGCATCATCTCCTCCGACCACGCGCTGACGCTGGACCGCGTACCGCAGTCCGCGATCGTGCTGGGCGGCGGTGTCATCGGCGTCGAGTTCGCCTCGGCGTGGAAGTCCTTCGGCACCGACGTCACCGTGATCGAGGGCCTCAAGCACCTCGTCCCGGTCGAGGACGAGAACAGCTCCAAGCTTCTTGAGCGCGCGTTCCGCAAGCGCGGCATCAAGTTCAACCTCGGCACGTTCTTCGACAAGGCCGAGTACACGCAGGACGGCGTCCGCGTGACCCTCGCCGACGGCAAGACCTTCGAGGCGGAGATCCTCCTGGTCGCCATCGGCCGCGGCCCGGTCTCCGCCGGTCTCGGTTACGAGGAGCAGGGCGTCGCGACGGACCGCGGTTACGTCCTGGTCGACGAGTACATGCGCACCAACGTGCCGACCATCTCGGCCGTGGGTGACCTCGTCCCGACGCTCCAGCTCGCGCACGTCGGCTTCGCCGAGGGCATCCTGGTGGCGGAGCGTCTGGCCGGTCTCAAGACCGTCCCGATCGACTACGACGGCGTGCCCCGGGTGACGTACTGCCACCCGGAGGTCGCCTCCGTGGGCATCACCGAGGCCAAGGCCAAGGAGATCTACGGTGCGGACAAGGTCGTCGCTCTGAAGTACAACCTGGCGGGCAACGGCAAGAGCAAGATCCTCAAGACCGCGGGCGAGATCAAGCTCGTCCAGGTCAAGGACGGTGCCGTGGTCGGCGTCCACATGGTCGGCGACCGCATGGGCGAGCAGGTGGGCGAAGCCCAGCTGATCTACAACTGGGAGGCGCTGCCCGCCGAGGTGGCGCAGCTCATCCACGCGCACCCGACGCAGAACGAGGCCATGGGCGAGGCTCACCTCGCCCTGGCGGGCAAGCCGCTGCACTCGCACGACTGACCGACCCTCGGTCAACTCACGACGCGACGACACAGACTTCCGCAATTCGTAAGGAGCAACCGAAACCATGGCGGTTTCCGTAACCCTTCCGGCGCTCGGCGAGAGCGTCACCGAGGGCACTGTCACCCGCTGGCTGAAGGCCGAGGGCGAGCGCGTCGAGGCCGACGAGCCGCTGCTCGAAGTGTCGACCGACAAGGTCGACACCGAGATCCCCTCCCCTGCCGCCGGTGTGCTCGCCTCCATCAAGGTCGCCGAGGACGAGACCGTCGAGGTAGGCGCCGAGCTGGCCGTCATCGACGACGGCTCGGGCGCCCCCGCCGCCGAGTCCGCCCCGGCCGCCGAGCCCGAGGCGGCCCCCGCTCCCGAGCCCGCCGCGGCTCCGGAGCCGGCCCCGCAGGCCACTCCGTCCGCCGAGGCCGCCGCTCCGGCGCCGGCCCCGACCGCCGAGGCCGCCTCCGGCGGCGGCAGCGCCGAGGGCACCGACGTGGTGCTTCCGGCACTGGGCGAGTCGGTCACCGAGGGCACCGTCACCCGCTGGCTCAAGGAGGTCGGGGAGTCGGTCGAGGCCGACGAGCCGCTGCTCGAGGTCTCCACGGACAAGGTCGACACCGAGATTCCGGCGCCCACCTCCGGTGTGCTGCTCGAAATCGTGGTCGGCGAGGACGAGACCGCCGAGGTCGGCGCGAAGCTGGCCGTCATCGGTGCTCCCGGCGCGGCTCCGGCCGCGGCGCCCGCTCCGGCCGCCCCGGCACCGGCGCCCGCCGCCGCTGCCCCCGCCCCGGCACCGGCTCCGGCAGCCCCCGCGGCTCCGGCAGCTCCCGCCGCTCCGGCAGCTCCCGCCGCTCCGGCTCCGCAGGCGCCCCCGGCTCCCGCACCGCAGCAGCAGACGGCTCCGGCTCCCGCCCCGGCTCCGGCCGCGCCGGTACCGGCTCCCGCTCCCGTCACCCCGGCCGCGGCGCCCGCCGCGACCTCCGGTGACGACGGCGCGTACGTGACCCCGCTGGTGCGCAAGCTCGCCGCCGAGAACAGCGTCGACCTGTCCACCGTCAAGGGCACCGGCGTCGGCGGGCGGATCCGCAAGCAGGACGTCATCGCCGCCGCCGAGGCCGCGAAGGCCGCTGCCGCCGCTCCGGCTCCGGCCGCCGCCCCGGCCGCGCCGAGCGCCGGCAAGAAGACGCCGACGCTGGAGGCCTCTCCGCTGCGCGGCCAGACCGTGAAGATGCCCCGCATCCGCAAGGTCATCGGCGACAACATGGTGAAGGCCCTGCACGAGCAGGCCCAGCTGTCCTCGGTCGTCGAGGTCGACATCACCCGGCTGATGAAGCTCCGCGCGCAGGCGAAGGACTCCTTCGCGGCGCGTGAGGGCGTCAAGCTCTCCCCGATGCCGTTCTTCGTGAAGGCGGCGGCCCAGGCGCTGAAGGCCCACCCGGCCGTCAACGCCCGGATCAACGTCGACGAGGGCACGATCACCTACTTCGACACCGAGAACGTCGGTATCGCGGTGGACTCCGAGAAGGGCCTGATGACTCCGGTCATCAAGCACGCGGGGGATCTCAACATCGCCGGTATCGCCAAGGCCACCGCCGAACTGGCGGGCAAGGTCCGGGCGAACAAGATCACTCCGGACGAGCTGTCCGGTGCGACCTTCACGATCAGCAACACCGGGTCGCGTGGTGCGCTGTTCGACACGATCATCGTGCCGCCGAACCAGGTCGCGATCCTGGGGATCGGTGCGACGGTCAAGCGGCCGGCCGTCATCGAGACGGACGAGGGTACGGTGATCGGTGTGCGTGACATGACGTACCTGACGCTGTCCTACGACCACCGGCTGGTGGACGGCGCGGATGCCGCCCGTTACCTGACCGCGGTCAAGGCGATCCTCGAGGCGGGCGAGTTCGAGGTCGAGCTCGGCCTGTAGGCTCCGCCGCCACCGCAGCAACGCACGACGAGGTGCCCCTGTCCGGTCCACCGGACGGGGGCACCTTTCGCGTTGCCCGCGCGCCGGAAATCGGGCCGGTCCTTCACCTGCGGGCCGACGGGGGCCGTTCGCGCAGTTCCCCGCGCCCCTAAAAACGGGCCGGTTCCACGGCTGCGGGTCGTGTGTGGCTGGCCGCGCAGTTCCTCGCGCCCCTGAAAGTCTGCGGGTGCCGGTCGTGTAGGGCTGGGGCGCAGCCCCGTCTTTCAGGGGCGCGGGGAACTGCGCGAACGGCCCCCACCGGACCCGCGGCCGACGTACAACCCGCCGGGGCGCAGCCCCGCCCTGAAGGGGCGCGGGGAACTGCGCGGCCAGCCCCCACTGGCCCGCGGCCGAAGAACAGGCCCGCAGCCCCACCCCGCACGCGCCCGGCCAAAGCCCGCGGCGCGTCGTGGCCTTATTGTCTAAAGGTCAAAACGAAGGAGCCCCCATGACCGCGCCCGTCGTCCACTCGCTCCGCGAGCAGATCCGCGAGCACATCGTGGAGGGGATCGTCAGCGGTCGCTGGAAGCCGGGCGAGCGGATCGTGGAGCGCCGGATCGCCACGGAGCTTGAGGTCAGCCAGACCCCCGTACGGGAGGCCCTGCGCGAGCTGGAGTCCCTGCGGCTGATCGAGTCGGCCCCGAACAAGGGCGTACGCGTACGCAATCTGACCGCCGCCGACCTGGAGGAGAGCTACCCCGTCCGGGCCGGCCTGGAGGCCATCGCCGCCGAGCTGGCCGCGGAGCGCCTCGCGGCCGACTGCTCGACCCTGGAGCCCCACGTGGCCGCCCTGTACGAGGCCGACCGCAAGGCGGACGGCACGGGCCAGGTCCGCCACACGGTGGCCTTCCACCGCGAGCTGGTGCGCGCCGCGGGCAACAGCGTGCTGCTGCACACCTGGGAAGGCCTGGGCATCGAGGTCTTCACGGCCCTGTCGATCCGCTGGCTCGGCACGGTCCAGCAGTCGTACGCGGAGGAGCACGAGGCTCTGGTGGAGGCGTTCCGGCGCCGGGACCCCATGATCGCCGAGCTGGTGAAGGCGCATGTGCTGGGGTGCGCCCCCAGGACGGGCGACGAACCCGCCTCGTGACCGCGGAACCGATCGCAACCGTGATCGCGACCAGGGGAGCGCGGCCCCGCTCATACGTACCCCCGCGGAGCGCCGACAGCCCGCCTCACCTGCGAAAACAAGGCACCCCGTGCCCACGGCGAAGGCACCGCGTGCCTACTTTCTCGTGATCAAGAGGTTTTGCCCCTCAACCCTTTGATCGATCATCGATCAGCGAGTTACAGTCATCGGCGGGCTCCCACCAGAGCCCGCCGCCCTGTCCTGCCAAAGACCAAGGGCAATCCCCCCGACACACCCCTTGCCGACGAGGGAACCCCCTCCGCATCCGGAAGGCGGCGCTATGACCGACCCCACCGCTATCCAGCCGAGCGAGCTCGACCAGCTCCCGGACCGCGACCCCGAGGAGACCGCCGAATGGCAGGCCTCCCTCGACGCCGTCACCGAGGCGGCCGGGCCGCACCGTGCCGCGTACCTGATGCGCCGCACGCTGGAGCGCGCCGAGGGCAACGGACTCGCGCTGCCCAAGCTGCTTGAGACCGACTACGTCAACACCATCCCGACCGCCGCCGAACCCACCGTGGACGGCGACGAGGAGATGGAGCGCCGGATCACCGCGTGGAACCGCTGGAACGCGGCCGCGATGGTGACCCGCGGCGCGAAACACGGCGTCGGCGGCCACATCGCCACCTTCGCCTCCGCGGCCTGGCTCTACGAGACCGGCTTCAACCACTTCTTCAAGGGCAAGGAGGCCGACGGGTCCGGCGACCAGCTCTACATCCAGGGCCACGCCTCCCCCGGCATCTACGCCCGCGCCTTCCTCGACGGCCGCCTGACCGAGGCGCACCTCGACAACTTCCGTCAGGAGGCGGGCGGCAACGGCCTCCCGTCGTACCCGCACCCGCGGCGCCTGCCCTGGCTGTGGGAGTTCCCGACGGTGTCGATGGGCCTCGGCCCGCTCTCCGCGATCTACCAGGCGCGCTTCAACCGCTATCTCACCAACCGCAGCATCAAGGACGTCTCGGCGTCCCACGTGTGGGCGTTCCTCGGTGACGGCGAGATGGACGAGCCCGAGTCGACGGCGGCACTCGCGCTGGCTTCCCGCGAGGGTCTGGACAACCTGACCTTCGTCATCAACTGCAACCTGCAGCGCCTCGACGGTCCGGTCCGCGCGAATTTCAAGATCGTGCAGGAGCTGGAGGCCCAGTTCCGCGGCGCCGGCTGGAACGTCATCAAGTCGCTGTGGGGCAACGCCTGGGACGAGCTGTTCCGGCTCGACACCACCGGCGCCCTCGTCCGCCGCCTGCGCCAGGTCCCCGACGCGCAGGTGCAGACGTACCAGACCCGCGACGCCGCCTACATCCGCCAGGACTTCTTCGGCTCGGACCCGGCGCTCGTCGAGCTGGCGAAGCTGCTGAGCGACGACAAGATCCTGGAGTGTTTCCACCTCTCCCGCGGTGGTCACGAGGCGCGCAAGGTGTACGCGGCGTACAAGGCCGCCGTCGAGCACAAGGGCGCTCCGACGGTCATCCTGGCCCAGACGGTCAAGGGCCACACCCTCGGCTCGGGCTTCGCGTCGAAGAACGCCAACCACCAGATGAAGAAGCTGTCGACGGACGAGTTCAAGCAGATGCGTGACCTGCTGGAGCTGCCGATCAGGGACAGCGACTTCGTCGACGGCGTGGTCCCCTACGGCCACCCCGGCGCCGACTCCCCCGAGGTCCGTTACCTCCAGGAGCGCCGCGCGGCCCTCGGCGGCCCGGCCCCGGCCCGTCGTACGCAGCCGCTGGCGCCCCTCCCCGCGCCCGCCGACAAGGCGTTCGCGGCCTTCGACAAGGGCTCCGGCTCGCAGAACGTCGCGACGACCATGGCCTTCGTACGCCTGGTCAAGGACCTCGTCCGCGACAAGACGTCCGGGAAGCGCTGGGTGCCGATCGTCCCCGACGAGGCGCGCACCTTCGGCATGGAGAGCCTCTTCCCGTCGCTCGGGATCTACTCCCCCAAGGGCCAGACGTACGAGCCGGTCGACCGTGACCAGCTGATGTACTACAAGGAGGCCAAGGACGGCCAGATCCTCAACGAGGGGATCACCGAGGCCGGTTCCATGGCGGACTTCATCGCCGCGTCGACCGCGTACAGCACGCACGGCGAGCAGATGATCCCGTTCTACATCTTCTACTCGATGTTCGGCTGGCAGCGCACGGCCGACCAGATGTGGCAGCTCGGCGACCAGCTGGGCCGCGGCTTCCTCGTCGGCGCCACGGCCGGCCGTACGACGCTGACGGGCGAGGGCCTGCAGCACGCGGACGGGCACTCGCCGGTGATCGCCGCGACGAACCCGGCGGCGCTGTCGTACGACCCGGCGTTCGCGTACGAGGTCGCGACGATCGTCAAGGACGGGCTGCGCCGGATGTACGGCGAGGCCGCCCCCGGTGAGGACCAGAACGTCTTCTACTACCTCACCGTCTACAACGAGCCGATCCCGCAGCCCGCGAAGCCCGCCGCCACCGGCATCGACGAGGGCATCGTCAAGGGGCTCTACCGCTTCAACACGGCGGAGTCGGCGGGTGTCCAGGTGAACGCCGCCAACGCCGCGCGGATCCAGCTGCTGGGCTCCGGCACGGCGATCCACTGGGTCCTGGAGGCGCAGAAGCTGCTCGCCGAGGAGTGGGGCGTGGCCGCGGACGTCTGGTCCGCCACGTCCTGGACCGAGCTGCGGCGCGACGCGCTGGAGGCCGACGCGGCGCTGCTGCGCGGCGAGGACCGGGTGCCGTTCCTTCGGCAGGCGCTGCAGGGGGCGGAGGGGCCGGTACTGGCCGTCTCCGACTACATGCGGCAGGTGCCGGACCAGATCGCGCAGTGGGTCGAGCAGGACTACTCGTCGCTGGGCGCGGACGGGTTCGGGTTGTCCGACACCCGGGCTGCGGCCCGTCGCCACTTCGGCGTCGACGCGCAGTCGATCGTGGTGGCTGCTCTGGCGCAGCTCGCGCGGCGCGGCGAGGTCCCCGCATCCGCGGTGAAGGAAGCCCGCGCGAGGTACGGCCTGTAGTTCCTCCCCCACCCTCCCGCGGCCGTTTCACGGCCTGCGGGAGGGTGGGGTGGGGTTGCCGGTCGTCGGGTGCGGGTCGCGTGTGGCTGGTCGCGCAGTTCCCCGCGCCCCTAAAGACGAAAGGCAGGGGCGCAGCCCCGCTTTTCAGGGGCGCGGGGAACTGCGCGGGCAACCACGACGCCGCCGCACCCGCCCACCGGCCCCGGCCGATCCAGGGGCGCGGGGAACTGCGCGGCCAGCCACGACGAGGTCGCACCCGACCCTGCACCCCCACCCCCCGGCCCGCCGCAGGCGAACGCGTACCCACCCCAGTCACCGCACCGGCGGAGCCACCGGCATCATGGGGGGCATGCGCGCTGCCCGGCTCATCAAGATGGTGCTGCTCCTGCAGTCCCGGCCCTCCATGACCGCCGCCGAGCTGGCGCGCGAACTGGAGGTGTCCGAGCGGACGATCACGCGGGACGCGCAAGCGCTGTCGGAGGCGGGCGTCCCGGTGTACGCCGACCGTGGCCGCACCGGCGGATACCGCCTGGTCGGCGGCTACCGGACCCGGCTGACTGGCCTCGCCCGCAGCGAGGCGGAGGCCCTGTTCCTCTCCGGCGTTCCGGGCGCCCTGCGGGAGATGGGCCTGGAGGACGCCTCCTCCGCCGCCCTCCTGAAGGTGTCCGCCGCCCTCCTGCCGTCCCTCAGGGACGCCTCCCGTACCGCGGCCCAGCGTTTCCATCTGGACGCCCCCGCGTGGTTCGCCGAGCCGAGGACCCCCGAGCTGCTGCCCGCGATCGCGGAGGCCGTCTGGGACGACCGCCGGATCACCGCGCGCTACCGGCGCGAGGAGACGGACCTGGAGCGCGAGCTGGAGCCGTACGGCCTCGTCCTCAAGGCCGGTGTCTGGTACGTGTGCGCCAGGGTCGTCGGGGCGGAGCACGCACCGGACCAGGGGCCCGGCCCCTTCCGGGTCTACCGCATCGAACGGTTCACCTCCGCCGAGCCCGCGGGCGACCGCTTCGAGCGCGACGAGTCCTTCGACCTGCCCGGCTTCTGGGCCGACCAGGCCGAGCAGTTCGCCCGTTCGCTCCTGCGGGCGACCGTCGTGGTGCGCCTCACGGAGGCGGGTGCGCGGCGGCTCAGACACACCGTGGATCCGCTCTCGGCCCAGGAGGCCCTGGACGCAGCCGGCCCGCCAGACGGCGAGGGCCGGGTGACGCTCACGCTGCCGGTCGAGTCGTACGACGTCGCGTACAGCCAGTTCCTCTCCCTAGGTCCGGAGGCGGAGGTACTGGAGCCGGCCGAGCTAAGGAAACGTTTCTGCGACGCTGCGGCCCGGGTCGCCGCGTATTACAT
>NZ_JBHXTO010000212.1:0-10587 GCF_042677425.1 Streptomyces sp. NPDC127119
GGATCGCGCTGTCCGCTCGTCCACAAACCCCGGACGGGCTGAAATGCTTTCAGCCCGTCCGGCGTTTGAGGACCGGTGGTTCGGGGGCAGCGCCCCCGAGAGCGCGACGGGAACGGGTAGGGGCGGCGGGGGCGCGAAACACGGTGCGGGCGGGCCGCAGGGGTGGTCGCGCATACTGGTGCCGTTATGGAAATCGTCATCCTTGCTGTAGTCATCGCCGTGGTCGTGATCGGCGCGCTCGGCGGCCTGGTCGTCGGCAGCCGCCGGCGCAGGCAGCTGCCTCCGCCGCCCCCCGCCGCCCCCGACATCACCGCTCCGCCGGCCGAGCCGCACGTCGGCGACGAGGCCGAGACGCCGCGCGACGAACCGCGCCGCACGATAGAGGAGGTGGATCTTCCGGACGCCTCGGCGACCGCCCCGGTCGTCGAAGCACCCCCGGTCGAGATCGAGGTCCCGGAGCCGACCGCGGGTCGCCTGGTGCGGCTGCGCGCCCGGCTCTCCCGCTCGCAGAACGCGCTCGGCAAGGGGCTCCTCACGCTCCTCGCGCGCGAGCACCTCGACGACGACACCTGGGAGGAGATCGAGGACACGCTGCTCACCGCCGACGTCGGCGTGCAGCCCACCCAGGAGCTGGTCGAGCGGCTGCGCGAGCGCGTGAAGGTGCTCGGCACCCGCACGCCCGAGGAGCTGCGCGGCCTGCTGCGCGAGGAACTGCTCACGCTCCTGGTACCCGACTTCGACCGCACGGTGCACACCGAGTCGCCGCTGGACACGCCCGGCATCGTGATGGTCGTCGGGGTCAACGGCACCGGCAAGACCACCACCACCGGCAAGCTCGCCCGTGTGCTGGTCGCCGACGGCAAGCACGTGCTGCTCGGCGCGGCCGACACCTTCCGGGCCGCCGCCGCCGACCAGCTGCAGACCTGGGGCGAGCGCGTCGGCGCCCGTACCGTACGCGGTCCCGAGGGCGGCGACCCCGCCTCGATCGCCTTCGACGCGGTCAAGGAGGGCATCCAGGAGGGTGCCGACGTCGTGCTCATCGACACGGCCGGCCGGCTGCACACCAAGACCGGCCTCATGGACGAGCTCGGCAAGGTCAAGCGCGTCGTCGAGAAGCATGCCCCGCTCGACGAGGTGCTGCTCGTCCTGGACGCCACCACCGGTCAGAACGGTCTGGTGCAGGCCCGCGTCTTCGCCGAGGTCGTCAACATCACCGGCATCGTCCTGACCAAGCTCGACGGCACGGCCAAGGGCGGCATCGTCATCGCCGTCCAGCGCGAGCTGGGTGTCCCCGTCAAGCTCATCGGTCTGGGCGAGGGCGCGGACGACCTGGCGCCGTTCGAGCCGGAAGCGTTCGTGGATGCTCTTATCGGAGAGTGAGAACGCGTACGACCCGTACGCACGTGATGAAGGGCCCCGCTCCATGGTGCAGATGGAGTGGGGCCCTTCCGTATCGGCAGGCCTCTGTCGAGGAAGCCTGTGCCGACAGCTCTGTACGGCCGAGGCCGTGCGGCTCGGTCCGTGCCGTCCGGTCTAGGCGCGGGAGCGGTGGGCCACGTACGCCAGCGTTCCGAGCAGCAGGCGTGCGGCCGGTGGCTTCGTCGCCGAGTCGAGCGCGGGGGAGCGGAGCCAGCGGACCGGGCCGAGACCGCCGCGGTCGGAGGGCGGCGCCGTGATGTACGTACCGGACCCCAGGCCGTGCAGGTCGAGCGTGGCGTCGTCCCAGCCCATGCGGTAGAGCAGCTGGGGCAGTTCGGCCGCCGCGCCGGGTGCGACGAAGAAGTGGGCGCGGCCCTCGGGGGTGACGGTCACGGGGCCCAGCGGAAGACCCATGCGTTCGAGCCGGACCAGGGCGCGGCGGCCCGCGGACTCGGCGACCTCGATGATGTCGAAGGCGCGGCCCACGGGGAGCATCACCGCGGCGCCGGGGAACTCGCCCCAGGCCTCCGTCACCTCGTCCAGTGTGGCCCGCGCCGGGACGACGGGCGCGAAGTCCAGGGGATGCGCGCCGTGCCGGGAGCAGTCCGCCCGGCCGCACGAGCAGGCACCCGCGGCCGCCCGCGCGCCGGGCACCACGTCCCAGCCCCACAGCCCGGTGAACTCGGCCACGGCCGTGCACTCCGAGGAGCGGCCGCGGCGACGCGAGCCGGACCGAATTTCGCGGATGCCGCCGATCGTGAAACCCATGCCCCCTCCAACGGGTCCAGCGTGTCCGTGGTTACGTCACGAAATCAGGTAGTGACTCTCAGTTGCCATCCGTACTCTGAGTTCCCCTCCGCGCGCGGTCCGAATGCGGCGCCCGGTTGTATCGCGGGTGGTGCGCCCGGCTTCGCGCGCCCCGATGTGCATCGCTGCGCCCACTTCCGGCCGTCATGTGTCAAGTGAATCGCGCGTCGGCCACCGCGAGTTCATTCGAAGGGGTGGCGAATGGTGGCGTTTCCGGGATCGCCATGGCTGGAGCGGTGATCGTAGGATTACTGTGAGTGCACAGGTCCTGGGGACGCATGCACTCGTGGGTATGCCGGAGGCAACCCGGCTTCCCGTTCGATGGGTGAGAACAGCCGGACGGGCGGCCCTGTTTACCGGCATTCTGGTAGGGCTTGGCGCATACAGCGCGCAAGTGGGTTCAGGGATGGGGGCGTTCCAGTGGGCGGCAACGGCGGAAGCGGCACGACCGCGACTGGCACGGACAAACGCCCCAATGAGTTGTTGGGCTCGTGGTTCGTGCGCAGCGGCTGGTCCAAGGGCGAGCTGGCGCGCCAGGTCAACCGCAGAGCACGCCAGTTGGGCGCCAACCACATCTCGACGGACACCTCGCGCGTCCGCCGCTGGCTCGACGGGGAGAATCCGCGTGAGCCGATCCCGCGCATCCTCTCCGAGCTGTTCTCCGAGCGCTTCGGCTGTGTCGTCGCCGTCGAGGACCTGGGCCTGCGCGCCGCCCACCGGTCACCGTCCGTGTCGGGCGTCGATCTGCCCTGGACCGGCCCGCAGACGGTCGCCCTGATCAGCGAGTTCTCCCGCAGCGACCTGATGCTGGCCCGCCGCGGCTTCCTCGGCACGTCCCTCGCCCTGTCCGCCGGACCCACGCTCATCGAGCCCATGCAGCGCTGGCTGGTGCCCAGCCCCACCACCCCGCGCGCGGAGCCCGCCCTCTCCGCCGCCGCCTCGCGCCGCCCCGGCCGGCTCTCCCAGCCCGAGCTGGACCTCCTGGAGTCCACCACCGTCATGTTCCGCCAGTGGGACGCCCAGTGCGGCGGCGGTCTGCGCCGCAAGGCGGTCGTCGGCCAGCTGCACGAGGTGACCGACCTGCTTCAGGAACCCCAGTCCGAGGCCACCACCAGGCGGCTGTTCAAGGTCGCCGCAGAGCTGGCCGAGCTGGCCGGCTGGATGAGCTACGACGTGGGACTCCAGCCCACCGCCCAGAAGTACTTCGTCCTGGCCCTGCACGCCGCGAAGGAGGCCGCCGACCGGCCGTTGGGCTCGTACATCCTCTCCAGCATGAGCCGCCAGATGATCCACCTGGGACGGCCCGACGACGCGCTGGAGCTGATCCACCTCGCCCAGTACGGCAGCCGGGACTGCGCGAGCCCTCGTACGCAGTCCATGCTGTATGCGATGGAGGCCCGCGCCTACGCCAACATGGGGCAGCCCGGGAAGTGCAAGCGGGCCGTCCGGATGGCGGAGGACACCTTCGAGGACGCGGAGGAGTTCGACGAGCCCGAGGCCGACTGGATCCGCTTCTTCTCCGAGGCCGAGCTGCACGGCGAGAACAGCCACTCCTTCCGCGACCTCGCCTATGTCGCCGGCCGCAGTCCCGCGTACGCGTCGCTGGCCGAGCCCGTCATGCAGAAGGCCGTCGACCTCTTCGAGAAGGACGCCGAACACCAGCGTTCATACGCCCTCAACCTCGTCGGAATGGGCACGGTGCACCTCCTGCGGCGGGAACCCGAGCAGAGCACGGTCCTGGTCCGCAAAGCCCTCACGATCGCCAAGAAAGTGCGCTCGGAGCGGGTCAACACTCGTATCCGAAAAACAGTCGACACGGCCGTACGCGACTTCGGTGACCTCGCCGCCGTCATCGAGCTGACGGATCAGCTGGCCATCGACCTGCCCGAGACCGCAGAGGCGGTCTGACCCCCAGTACGCCGGCCGCGGCCACCGTCCATAACTGCCCGACTCGGCTCCCCCATGCCAGGTCATCGGACGGAGGCCGCGGCCGGTCCGGCTTCACGCGCCGCCCAGGACGCCCGCTCCCGCCCGAGTGGCAGGGGGCCGCGAGGGGTGCTTGATTGATGGCTGAGGCCGCGACCGGTGACGGCTGAGATCACGTCCGCCGAAGGTTGCGCCACGATAACGATCGGGACCGCCACAATCCGGCGGTTCATCGACGCGTAACACGCACGTTCTCTTCGTCACCCGGGCGAAACATGCAGGGGCTCCGGTCGAAACGGCGCTGCGCCAATCTCTGGCACATAACCGGCCCACCCCTCACAACCGCTCATGGCTTCGCCCGCACGGGGCCGTACCAACGACGAGGAGACGCCGATGGCACCAGCCATCACGCTTGCCGCAGACGCTCCCACGCTGTCTGCCGCCAACACCGGGTTCATGCTCATCTGTTCCGCCCTGGTGCTGATCATGACTCCCGGACTCGCCTTCTTCTACGGAGGCATGGTCAGGGTCAAGAGCACCTTGAACATGTTGATGATGAGCTTCATCAGCATGGGGATCATCACGATCCTGTGGGTCCTCTACGGCTTCTCGCTCGCCTTCGGTACCGACTCGGGCAGCGTCATCGGCTGGTCCTCCGACTTCGTCGGCCTCAGCGGCATCGGCAAGATGGAGCTCTGGGACGGCTACACCATCCCGATCTACGTCTTCGCCGTCTTCCAGCTGATGTTCGCGATCATCACGCCCGCACTGATAAGCGGCGCCCTCGCTGACCGAGTGAAGTTCACCGCCTGGTCCCTGTTCATCGCCCTGTGGGCCACGGTCGTGTACTTCCCGGTCGCCCACTGGGTCTGGGGCACCGGCGGCTGGGCCTTCGAGCTCGGCGTCATCGACTTCGCCGGTGGTACGGCGGTCCACATCAACGCGGGTGCCGCGGCGCTCGGTGTGATCCTCGTGATCGGCAAGCGCGTCGGGTTCAAGAAGGACCCGATGCGCCCGCACAGCCTCCCGCTGGTGATGCTCGGCGCCGGTCTGCTGTGGTTCGGCTGGTTCGGCTTCAACGCCGGCTCCTGGCTCGGCAACGACGACGGCGTCGGCGCGCTGATGTTCGTCAACACGCAGGTCGCCACCGCCGCCGCCATGCTCGCCTGGCTCGCCTACGAGAAGATCCGCCACGGCGCGTTCACCACCCTCGGTGCCGCCTCCGGCGCGGTCGCCGGTCTGGTCGCGATCACCCCGTCCGGCGGTGCGATCTCCCCGCTCGGCGCGATCGCGGTGGGTGCCATCGCCGGTGTGCTGTGCGCCATGGCCGTCGGCCTCAAGTACAAGTTCGGCTACGACGACTCGCTCGACGTGGTCGGCGTCCACCTCGTCGGCGGTGTCGTCGGCTCCCTGCTGATCGGCTTCTTCGCCACCGGCGGCGGCCAGTCCGACGTCGCGGGCCTCTTCTACGGCGGCGGCCTCGACCAGTTCTGGAAGCAGTGCGCCGGTGTCTTCGGTGTCCTCGCCTACTCCCTCGTGGCCTCCGCGGTACTCGCCTTCCTGATCGACAAGACGATCGGGATGCGTGTCCCCGAGGACGACGAGATCGCGGGCATCGACCAGGCCGAGCACGCCGAGACCGCATACGACTTCAGCGGCGCCGGCGGCGGCTCCGCACGCAGCTCGGCCACGGGCCCGGCCGTCGAGACCGCGAGCAAGAAGGTGGACGCATGAAGCTCATCACCGCCGTCGTCAAGCCCCACCGGCTCGACGAGATCAAGGAGGCCCTCCAGGCCTTCGGCGTCCACGGCCTCACGGTCACCGAGGCGAGCGGTTACGGTCGTCAGCGGGGCCACACCGAGGTCTACCGCGGTGCCGAGTACACCGTCGACCTCGTTCCCAAGATCCGTATCGAGGTGCTGGTCGAGGACGACGACGCCGAGCAGCTGCTCGACGTCATCGTGAAGGCGGCCCGTACCGGCAAGATCGGGGACGGCAAGGTCTGGTCCGTCCCGGTCGAGACGGCGGTCCGGGTCCGGACCGGCGAGCGCGGACCCGACGCGCTGTAGTCAGCAGACGAACAGGAGCCACTGGGTGACGAGTACGGACATGCGTACAGAAGCAGAGGACTCGGGACCCAGCGGCTACGCGGCGGCCCGGCTGCGCCTCCTCCAGGAGGGGGCGCGGTCCGGGCCGCCGCGCCGTTCGGCCCTCGCCGAACTGACCGACGACTGGCTCACCGGTCTCTTCGACGCCGGCGCCGAGAAACTGCGCGGCGTCTCCCTCGTCGCCGTCGGTGGCTACGGCCGCGGCGAACTCTCCCCGCGCAGCGACCTCGACCTGCTGCTCCTGCACGACGGCGGCGCGGACTCGGGCGCGATCGCCTCCCTCGCCGACCGCATCTGGTACCCGGTCTGGGACCTCGGCCTCGACCTCGACCACTCCGTGCGCACCCCCGCCGAAGCGCGGAGGACGGCGGGCGAGGATCTCAAGGTGCAGCTCGGGCTGCTCGACGCCCGCCACATCGCCGGCGACCTCGGCCTCACCGCCGGACTGCGTACGGCCGTCCTCGCCGACTGGCGCAACCAGGCGCCCAAACGCCTCCCCGAACTCCAGGAACTGTGCGCCGAGCGCGCCGAGCGCCAGGGCGAACTGCAGTACCTCCTCGAACCCGACCTCAAGGAGGCCCGCGGCGGCCTGCGCGACGCCACCGCACTGCGCGCCGTCGCCGCCTCCTGGCTCGCCGACGCCCCGCGCGAAGGCCTCGCCGACGCCCGCAAGAGCCTCCTCGACGTCCGTGACGCCCTGCACCTCGCCACCGGCCGCGCCACCGACCGCCTCGCCCTCCAGGAACAGGACCAGGTCGCCGCGGAACTCGGCCTGCTGGACGCCGACACCCTGCTCCGCCAGGTGTACGAGGCCGCCCGCATCGTCTCCTACGCCAGTGATGTCACCTGGCGCGAGGTGGGGCGCGTACTGCGGTCGCGCGCCGTGCGGCCGCGGCTGCGCGCCATGCTGGGCGGCGGCAAACCCGCTCCCGAACGCTCCCCGCTGGCCGAGGGCGTCGTCGAGCAGGACGGCGAGGTCGTCCTCGCGCGTGCCGCCCGCCCCGACCGCGACCCCGTACTGCCGCTGCGCGCCGCCGCCGCTGCCGCCCAGGCCGGCCTGCCGCTCTCGCTGCACGCGGTCCGCCGGATGGCCGCCGCGGCCCGTCCGCTGCCCACACCGTGGCCCGCCGAGGCCCGCCAGCAGCTCATCACCCTGCTCGGCTCCGGGCCCTCGACCATCGAGGTCTGGGAGGCCCTGGAGGCGGAGGGGCTGATCAGCCGCCTGCTGCCCGACTGGGAGCGCGTCCGCTGCCGGCCGCAGCGCAACGCCGTCCACATCTGGACCGTCGACCGGCATCTGATCGAGACGGCGGTACGCGCCGCCGAGTTCACCCGGCGCGTCCACCGCCCCGACCTCCTCCTGGTCGCCGCCCTGCTGCACGACATCGGCAAGGGCTGGCCCGGCGACCACTCCGTGGCCGGCGAGATCATCGCCCGCGACGTGGCGGCCCGCATCGGCTTCGACCGCACGGACGTGGCCACCCTCGCCACGCTCGTACGCCACCACCTGCTCCTCGTCGAAACGGCAACCAGACGCGACCTGGAGGACCCGGCGACCGTGAGCTCCGTCGCCGAGGCGGTCGGCTCGCAGGGCACGCTGGAACTCCTGCACGCGCTCACCGAGGCGGACGCGCTGGCCACCGGGCCCGCCGCCTGGTCCTCCTGGCGCGCCTCCCTCGTCACGGACCTGGTGAAGCGGGTCTCCGCCGCGCTCGCCGGGGACGAGCCCGAGGAGCCCGAGGCCGCGGCGCCCACCGCCGAACAGGAACGGCTCGCCATCGAGGCGTTCCGCACCGGCGGCCCCGTGCTCGCGCTGCGCGCCCAGACCGAACCGCCCGCCGAGGAACCCGCCGAGGACCGGGACCCCGAGCCCCTCGGTGTGGAACTGGTCATCGCGGTACCGGACCAGAAGGGCGTCCTGCCCGCCGTGGCGGGCGTCCTCGCCATGCACCGGCTCACCGTGCGGACGGCCGAACTACGGGCCCTGGAACTGCCCGACGGCGTCTCGGGCTCCGTCCTGCTGCTCGACTGGCGGGTCGCCGCCGAGTACGGCTCCCTGCCGCAGGCGGCCCGGCTGCGCGCCGATCTCGTACGCGCTCTCGACGGGTCCCTCGACATCGCCGGGCGGCTGGCCGAGCGGGACGCCGCCTATCCGCGCCGGCGGGGCATCGTGGCGCCGGCGGCCCGGGTGAGCGTGGCCTCCGCAGCGTCCCGGCACGCCACGGTCATCGAGGTGCGCGCCCATGACGCACCGGGGCTGCTGCACCGGATCGGGCGTGCGCTGGAGAGTGCGCAGGTACGGGTGCGCAGTGCGCATGTGTCCACACTGGGCGCGAACGCGGTGGACGCGTTCTATGTGACCGGGCCCGAGGGGGTGCCGTTGCCGGGGGAGCAGGCGGCGTCGCTGGCGCGGGCGCTGGAGGACACGTTGCGGGAGTAGATGTCCCACGGGGATCAGGCCGTTCTCTGTCCGCGGGTCCGCTGTGGCCGGGCGCGCCCCGCGGCGGAGCCGCACGACGGCCCAGCCCCGCGCCCCTTACGGGGTGTCCCGGTGCGCGGCCGAAGCCCGTGACGACGGGGTGGAGACCCTTTCTGGCGCGGGCAGATACTCTGGAGGGCGGACCTGCCCCCCTGCCCCCTACTTGAGGATTCGCGACCGCCGTGTTCGACACTCTCTCCGATCGCCTCGCAGCGACATTCAAGAACCTTCGCGGCAAGGGGCGCCTGTCCGAGGCGGACATCGACGCCACCGCGCGCGAGATCCGTATCGCCCTGCTGGAAGCGGACGTCGCGCTGCCGGTCGTCCGGGCCTTCATCAAGCAGGTCAAGGAGAGGGCCGTCGGGGCCGAGGTCTCGCAGGCCCTCAACCCCGCCCAGCAGGTCATCAAGATCGTCAACGAGGAGCTCGTCGGCATCCTCGGCGGCGAGACCCGCCGGCTGCGCTTCGCGAAGCAGCCGCCGACCGTGATCATGCTCGCGGGCCTGCAGGGTGCCGGTAAGACCACGCTCGCCGGAAAGCTCGGCAAGTGGCTGCAGGGCCAGGGACACACTCCGCTGCTGGTCGCCTGCGACCTCCAGCGCCCGAACGCCGTGAACCAGCTGAGCGTCGTCGGCGAGCGCGCGGGCGTCGGCGTCTACGCGCCCCAGCCGGGCAACGGCGTCGGTGACCCGGTCCAGGTCGCCAAGGACTCCATCGAGTACGCGAAGCAGAAGCAGCACGACGTCGTCATCGTCGACACCGCGGGCCGCCTCGGTATCGACGCCGAACTGATGCAGCAGGCCTCCGACATCCGCGACGCGGTCTCGCCGGACGAGATCCTCTTCGTCGTCGACGCGATGGTCGGCCAGGACGCGGTCAACACCGCGGAGGCCTTCCGCGACGGCGTCGGCTTCGACGGCGTGGTCCTCTCCAAGCTCGACGGCGACGCCCGAGGTGGTGCGGCGCTCTCCATCGCGCATGTCACCGGCCGCCAGATCATGTTCGCCTCCAACGGCGAGAAGCTGGACGAGTTCGACGCGTTCCACCCGGACCGCATGGCGTCCCGCATCCTCGGCATGGGCGACATGCTCACGCTGATCGAGAAGGCCGAGCAGACCTTCTCGCAGCAGGAGGCCGAGGCCATGGCCTCGAAGCTCGCCTCCAAGAAGGGCGAGGACTTCACGCTCGACGACTTCCTGGCCCAGATGGAGCAGGTCAGGAAGATGGGCTCCATCTCCAAGCTGCTCGGCATGCTGCCCGGCATGGGGCAGATCAAGGACCAGATCAGCAACCTCGACGAGCGTGACGTCGACCGTACGGCCGCGATCATCAAGTCGATGACCCCGGCCGAGCGCCAGGACGCGACGATCATCAACGGCTCGCGGCGCGCCCGTATCGCCAAGGGTTCCGGAGTCGAGGTCAGCGCGGTCAAGGGCCTGGTCGAGCGGTTCTTCGAGGCCCGCAAGATGATGTCCCGCATGGCCCAGGGCGGCGGCATGCCGGGGATGCCCGGGATGCCGGGCATGGGCGGCGGGGCCGGCCGGACGAAGAAGCAGCCCAAGAAGAGCAAGGGCAAGCAGCGGTCCGGCAACCCGATGAAGCGCAAGCAGCAGGAGGAAGAGGCTGCGGCTCGGCGTGAGGCCGGGCAGCAGGCGGGCGGCGCGCTCGGCCTGCCGGGCGGCCAGCAGCCCCAGAATTTCGAACTCCCCGACGAGTTCAAGAAGTTCATGGGCTGAACGACCTCGGGGGCACTGCCCCCGGGCCCCGTTTGTCCGCTGCCCCGGTGGGGGCGGGCCCAAAGGATTGCGCAGTTCCCCGCGCCCCCAGGTACCTGGGGGCGCGGGGAAC